>JAQSYC010000185.1 GCA_029256345.1 Clostridia bacterium
AAGATAGTTTTCTTGTAGTAGCAGCGACTGATGACAAAGCACTCAACACAAAAATTGGCATGTATTGCAGGGAGAAGAACAAACTTTGCAATGTCGTTTCAAATGAGACGGTATCAAGTTTTATTGTACCTAGTTTTTTAAAAAGGGGAGAGCTTGTCATCAGTGTTTCGACAGGGGGTAATAGCCCTTATCTAGCAGGCAAGATAAAGGCAGACCTAGAGGAGACCTATGATGAAAGCTATGAGGAATACGTAAGTCTTTTGGGAGCAATCCGTTATCGTCTTCTCAAACAAAATTTGGAGGAGTACGAAAAAAAGGAGCTTTTAAAAAGTCTTGTAGATCAAACATTATCAGAGCTTAGAGCATATCTCCAACAACTTGATACAGATCAGACTGATTAACAAAGGCAATGCCTATAATAATAGATAAAAGGAGAATAAGGATGGGTTTTTTTAAAGTTACAGTGGGGGTTATGGGTTCATCAAAGTCAGCTAGAGCCATAGCGGAAGTGCAAAATTTAAAAGTAAGGAACCTCAAGACATTAGTTATTAAGCCGGAACTGGATACAAGAGACGGTGGTTACATATGCAGCAGATTGATTAAAGATAAGGTTAAAGCCGATATTCTTTTAAAGCCAGAGGAATCACTGGATGTGAATGACATTATTTTTAATAACTATGATTACATCGTAGTAGATGAGTTTCATATGCTAAGTGAGCAGCAAATCAATGAACTTTATAAACTCAGTGCTGTATCGACTGTTAATATCAGTATGTATGGTCTCAGAATGTCATGGAAAGGCACCCCTTTTCCAAGTGCCGCACTAGCGCTTGGCTATGCGGATGAAATAGAGATTATTCGTATGGTAGACAAGGATCAAAACACCCTTAACCACCATATTAAATATACAAACGGTGTCCCAAGTCAGTTGGTAAGTGACGAACAAACGATTGTAATAGGTGATTTGGACAAAACAAATTATACAACGGTATCCAAACATGACTTTTATAAGATTTATAAAATGTTAGGACAAGTAGAGGAGTAACCTATGGGTAAAAAATTTGACGGATACTTACTGATAACAGATATGGACGGCACACTTCTGAATGATAAAGGGAAGGTATCAAAGGCGAATAAAGAAGCCATCAGCTACTTTATGGAAGAAGGGGGACTTTTTACTGTAGCAACGGGAAGAATGACGCCTTCAGCTAAAAACATCATTTATCCTTTAAAGATTAATTTCCCAGCTATTCTTTATAACGGCTGTAAAATCTATGATTATGCAAATGATAAAATACTTTATGAGTCTTTTTTAGAGGAAGAAAGAAAAGGCGTTATTGAGATTTTAAAAAAAGAAGAGCCTTATTTAGGGATAGAAATTTATAGTCATGAAACGATTTATATCTACAAGCCCTGTAAGTATTCCTATCGGTTTTCGAGACAGGGGTATGATGTGATCCGGCAAATCAAACCCGAGGTTTGGGAAAGAAAATGGACTAAAGTCCTTTTAATAGGTGAAGAAGAAGAGATGAACCATTTAGAAAGTATTTTTCATGAGAAATACGATAAAGAGCTGGTGATACGAAGCGGTGCCAGATATTTGGAGATTGTGCCCCAGTACAGCACAAAAGGGGCAGCACTTAACTACCTGACTCATTTATATGGTATCGATCCAACGAAGGTGATTGCAGTGGGAGATAATATGAATGACATAGAGCTTTTAGAAAATGCGGCTTATGGTTTTTGTGTTGCCAATGGCGCAAAAAGACTGTTAGATGGGGCTAAGCATTTGGCACCTAGTAACAATGAAGATGCCATCAGTTATGTGATTCAATGGATGGAACTAAATTTGCTTTGAGCCGCCTTGACGGCTCTTTTTTGTTGGTATAAATTAGGACTAGATAAAAGTTCATGTTTAGTTCATAGAACTTCATTAATATACAGTTACAACAAACTTATTGGAGGAATGACATATGACATCAAAGAGGAAAAGCAAAAAAGGTTTAATCATTGGAGTAAGTGTTGTAGTAATAGCAGCAGCATGTTTTGCAGCACCTATGCTATTTGGCAGAAATGGCGCGAAGGACTATACTGAAGAAACAGTAAAAATAGGAGATATAACAACGTACTACAGTTTTAGCGGAGTAGTAGAAAGTAAAAATAGAGAAAGTATTATCAGTGAAAAAACGATGCAGGTTGATGAAATAAAGCTGACAGAAGGTACACTTGTAAAAAAAGATGATGTACTTATTGAAACAACGCAGGGAGATGAAATCAAAGCACCTATTGATGGTGAAATTTCAAAACTTTATATTGAGGAAAATGAACAGATTATGCCGGGAGCAGTGATTGCAGATCTAGTTGATTATGATAATCTGCAAATAACAGTTAAGGTGGATGAATATGATTTGCCGGCCATCACAGTAGATAAAGAAGTAGATGTAACGATCGGAGCCATTGATAAAGAGATAAAAGGAAAGGTTTCCAGTGTTTCTAAGGAAGCAACACATGTCAACGGTGTATCTTTTTTTACAGCAACCATTGACTTAGAACAAGATGAGGCTATTAAAGTCGGCATGAGTGCTGAGATTAAGTTATTAAACCAAAAGGCTTCGGGCGCCACAATAATGACCATGAAAGCTTTACAGTTTGATGAAAATAATAAACCTTATGTCTTCATTAAATCAGAACAAAATGAACCCATGACTAAATATGTACAAGTAGGTATGAATGATGGTACAACTGTAGAAATAACAGAAGGTCTCACTGAGGGAGATATCCTAATGATTCCAAAAGCAGCAAGTACCGCTGTAAGTGGTTTTGGATCAGGACAAGGTATGGGTCAAAGTCCGATGGGAGGTGGCGCCAGTGAGTGAGCAAATCTTAAAGATGGAGCATATTGTTAAAAGCTATCTGATGGGAGAAGAAGTGCAGACGGTGCTTGAAGGGGTTGACCTATCCATTAATAAGGGTGAATTCGTATCAATACTTGGACCTTCGGGTTCAGGCAAATCAACACTGATGAATATTATTGGCTGTCTGGATGTGCCAACTGAGGGGAAATATACCTTATCCGGACATGAGGTAGAAGGGCTTGATGAGGCAGAACTTGCCTATATCAGGAACAAAGAAATTGGTTTTATATTTCAGCAATTTCAGCTTTTGCCCAGGCTTTCGGCCCTTGATAATGTGGAGCTGCCTCTTATTTATGCAGGAATCCCTGAAAAAGAAAGAAAAATCAAAGCAGCAGATATGCTGACAAGAGTTGGCCTCGAAGATAAAATGAAAAACCGCCCCAACCAGCTTTCAGGAGGGCAGCAGCAACGAGTTGCCATTGCAAGAGCGATGGTAACAGAGCCTACTATCCTTCTGGCAGATGAGCCAACAGGGGCTCTCGATCAAAAAATGGGACAGCAGATTATGACACTTTTTCGTCAGTTGCATGAAGAAGGCAAAACGATTGTTATGATTACTCACGACCTTAATATCGCTCAAAAAGCAAGCCGTATTGTACGGATATTAGACGGCAAATTAATTGAGGAGGGCAGCTATGTTTAAAGAAAGCATCAAGATGTCATGGCAAAATATTATTCATAATAAAGTCAGGTCGCTGCTTACTATTTTAGGGATTGTGATTGGTGTCGCTTCAATTATAGCCCTCATTACCATTGTTCAGGGGGCAACAGACAGCGTTACAAGTCAAGTTGAATCCATTGGAGCTGATAAAATAACGATACAAACCCAAGGTACCCCTCTTAAGCAAGGTCTTTTAGACAGCGATGTCAAAAAGCTTGCAGAGGTTGAAAACGTTTTAGGTGTAGCCCCTACAATAACTGGAAGGACAGCTGTAGTGTATGATAAGACAGTTAAAGAAGATGTTGTTGTACAGGGTAAAAACGAAGTGTATTTTTCTAAAACAGAGGATTTGATACAATCAGGCAGAGGTATCAATATTTTAGATATAGAAAGCAAAGGTAAAGTGAGTCTAATCGGGCAAAATATTGTAGATGAATTGTTCTGGGGCCAAGACCCTGTCGGAAAGGAACTGACTGTTGGGGGAGTAACCTATACGGTGATTGGTACTTTGCAAGGCTCTTCTGGTTTTTCAATGACTTCAAATGATGATGCAGTGATTATTCCTTATACAACGGCTATGAGCTTTTTAGGGACAAAATATATATCAAGCGTGGATGTCTATATGTCAGATAGGTGCTGAAGGAGGCCTTTAACTATAATGAAGACGGATATGTTATTACCAATATGCAGGATATTTTAGATACAATTAGTCAGATGACCAATACCCTTAGTCTGATGCTTGCGGGTATCGCCTCTATTTCACTTATTGTAGGGGGTATTGGGATTATGAATATGATGCTTGTGTCTGTAACGGAACGTACAACTGAAATAGGTCTTAGAAAAGCATTGGGTGCTAAGCCTCAGAGGATACAGCAGCAATTTTTAATGGAAGCCATCTTTTTATCTTGTTTTGGAGGCATCATGGGGCTCCTAATAGGTGTAGCTATTGCGTATGGTGTTTGTATACTTATAGGAACGGTATTCTCATTATCTGCTGGAACGGTAGCTTTAGCACTTGGGTTTTCAGCTTCTATCGGTATTGTATTTGGTTTTGCACCAGCAAGAAAAGCTTCACAGCTCAATCCTATAGAGGCCCTGAGAAGTATATAAAGATGTAACTATATAAGCGGGATAAAAGGAGAATGAGCTTATGTTTAATATCCTAGTGTGTGAAGATGACAATAATATAAGAAGACTTATAAGCCATTACCTCAAAAAAGAAGGTTATAAAGTACTTGACGCCAGTGACGGAGAGGAAGCCCTACAGGTATTGGACAGCCATCACATTGATCTGATGATTACAGATATTATGATGCCAAGGGTAGACGGACTGGAGTTAACGGCAGACCTTAGAAGTGCTGGATATGACATGCCGATATTGATGATTACAGCCAAAGAAACAATAGAAGATAAGACAGATGGGTTTTCTTCGGGGGTGGATGACTATATGGTGAAGCCTATAGATATGGATGAGATGCTCCTAAGAGTATCGGCCCTCCTAAGAAGAGCCAGAATAGCCAGTGATAAAAAGATTGAAATGAAAGACATGGTGTTAGAATATGATAGTTTAACACTAACGACAAAAGACAAAGTGCTGGAGCTCCCTAAAAAAGAGTTTCAGCTTTTATTCAAGCTTTTATCTCAACCCAAAAGAATTTTTACAAGGCAGCAATTAATGGATGAAATATGGGGTTTTGATGCTACCAGCGATGAAAGAACTGTGGATGTGCATATCAAAAGACTGCGAGAAAAACTGACACATATTGAGGCTTTTGAGATTGTAACCGTGAGGGGCCTTGGCTACAAAGCGGTGAAAAGTCCATGAGACAAAAGCTCTTTATCTCCATTTATACAAGATTCATCAGTATTTTTTTAGGAGTCATATTCCTTTCCAGTATCATTACTTTTGGAATCATTTCCTTTACAAAAGTCGGGGATATACAAGGGTTTATACAAAAGCAGCTAAATGATCAGCTCACGACTATCAAAACACTTGTGGTTGATAAAAACATTCCCCTTGAAGAGGCAGTCGTGTATTTTGAAGAAGACTATATCGAAACGGTTATCTTTGAGAACTTCACAGAACTTGAGGGGGATACGAGATATATTTTGTCAGAAGCTGATAAGG
The DNA here is from genome assembly GCA_029256345.1 of Clostridia bacterium. Classification (GTDB taxonomy): domain Bacteria; phylum Bacillota; class Clostridia; order Lachnospirales; family Cellulosilyticaceae; genus FMMP01. The sequence continues at coordinate 5,705 of JAQSYC010000185.1, forward strand.
TGAAATTAGAAAAGGGAGAAATGGTGGTTTCGAAGCTAAAAAACAGAGAAGATCTGCCATTTGGCATTCTGCCTGTAGGCAATAGCTATTTAGCAGCCGCTCCTCATCTAGAAAACAATGCTGTTGCAGGCTTTGCAAAAGTCATGAGAACGGCTCTACTGATTATGATTATTTTAGGTTCAGTACTGACCATACTTGCTGTGGCGATGATTGTTAAACCTATCAAAGAAATTACCCATGCAGCCAAAGAGGTGTCAAACGGCAATTTTAACATTAGCCTAAGGCCACAGGGAAATGATGAGATAGCAGAACTTACCCGCCATTTTAACAGCATGGTAAAGGAACTTAAGGCAAATGAATACCTTCATAAGGATTTTATAAGCAGTGTATCTCATGAATTCAAAACGCCTATTTCCTCACTAAAAGGTTTTGCAAGACTTCTTAAAGATAAAACTTTAACGGAAGAGCAAAGAGAGGAGTGTGCAGATATTATTCTTGCAGAAAGTGAAAGGCTTTCACATTTGTCCACGAGTTTACTTAGACTGTCGGAACTGGACCATAAGGTGATTCGTCATGCAAGAAGTCATTTTTCTCTTGATGAACAGATTAGGAGAGTAATCCTTTTACTGCAGGAAAGGTGGGAAGCAAAAAATCTGAATTTGGATATTGAAATGGAAAATATAGGCTATCATGGTGATGAGGCCCTTCTGCAGCAGGTTTGGATTAATCTTATCAGTAATGCAATCAAATTCACACCAAATGGCGGCGCAATTACCGTAGAACTGAATCAAGGTAAAAAATGTCTTATAAAGATATCGGATACAGGGATAGGCATAGCGCAGGATGATCTGCATAATGGCAGAGTGTGGGTAGAGAGTGAAGGCGGAAAAGGGAGTACGTTTTTTGTGGAATTATAATAGCTTTTATATTGACACCGACACGGAACTATGTTACGATATATCACAGAAAAATGAATAGCGATATTACCTTTAAGCTTGGTCCAGAGAGGCCAAAAAGGAGATAAAAATGAGACGATTAGGTATTTACCCAACAAACAATCAAAGAGCAGTGAAAAATAGTAAACAATCAAAATTAAATATAAAACTTGCAGATACATACTTTATGAAAGAAAGTATAAGTGTCTTAACTTATGATTTCCCAAAATTAGTGTTGTCTCCTGCAAAAACAAAGGTAATGAAAAGATGATAAATCTTTTTATTACCTTTTATTTTTATTAAATTCTAAAAGGATGGTGCTGTGATGCTTCGCAAAAAAGATTTATTAGGAATAAGAGATTTGGAAGTTGATGAAATCATGTCCATCATAGAGTTAGCTAAAGACATGAAACCAGTCGTTTTAGGTGTTCAGGATAAAATGACATTGCTAAAAAACAAGAGTGCAGTCACTTTATTTTATGAAAATAGTACCCGCACAAGACTTGCCTTTACGATGGCAGGGTCGTATTTGGGAGCTGCTGTCACAGATCTTGGAATTGCCACAAGCAGCGTACAAAAAGGCGAGACTTTGGTAGATACGGGTATAACAGTGGATAGAATGGGTATAGACTACATGATTATAAGACATAGTATGAGTGGAGCAGCCCACCTGTTGGCTAAAAATGTTAAAGCTGCTGTGATCAATGCAGGAGATGGAG
>JAQSYC010000186.1 GCA_029256345.1 Clostridia bacterium
ATTTTATCAAGAGGTTTTGTCTGGATTTTATCTCCTGTTGTTTTTATAATTTCGACCTCAAAATGGACATCTGGATTATATTTTTTTAGTTCATTGATAACCCAATGCGTCTGGGTAAGAGCGAGTTGACTTCCCCTTGTTCCAATTATTTTTTTCATCGTTCTGCTCCTTTTTTGAGAATCTTATAACTCAAATAATTCTTCTACAACTTTTATATAGTTTTCTCTTTGAGACTTATCTTTTATTTTTTTTATATTAACTGCCGGAGTCTTAAGGAGATTTTTTAATGCTGCTTCAACTACTTTATCAATAATCTCTTTATCTTTAAAAGATAAATCCGTCTTTTTATAGATAGAGTCTAAGGTACTTTTTTGAATTTCATTCTTTTTTTCATTAAGAAGCTGCAGTGTACGATCTACTTGGGCTAGTTCCATCCATTCTTCTATCTCCTCAACTTTTTGAACGATTATTTTTTTTGCTTCTTGGGATAATAGAATTCTTTTCTGATTACTTTCTTCGCAGATAGTTTTTAAATCATCTATATCATAGACTTTAGTATCGGGCATATGCCCTATCTTGGGATCAATATCCCTTGGCAGTGCGATATCTACCATGAAGAGCGGTTTAGTCACTTTCGGCATATCTTTGGCCTGCATCACCACATGTGGAGAAGATGTTGCACAAACAACTGCATCGACTTCACCCAGTACAGTATACCTATCTTTGTAATCTATGGGTACAATATTGGGATAAATGGTACCTATCTCTACCGCTCTTTGATGACTTCTGTTAGATGCGTAGATTCTGTCTACCTTTTCTTCCTCCAGATATTTGATCACCAGTTTACTCATCTTACCAATACCTATCATCAGAATCCTTTTATGCTCTAGTCCTTGCATCTTTTCTTTCAGAAATTTAACGGCAACGGAACTAATGGATAAAGGGTTTTCAGATATTTTAAGCGTATGTTTGATTGCTTTTGAAGTACTAACAGCTTCTCTAAAAATCTTATTCAGCATCTTGCCGCTTGCCCTTTCATTAATAGCCAGTTCCCATGCCTCTTTAACTTGCCCAAGAATTTGGTCTTCTCCAATCACAATCGAATCCAGTCCAGCTGCTACATGATACAGATGACTGACTGCCTCAAGCCCTGTTTTATAGATCAGATAAGCTTCTATTTCAGCACACTGAAAGAAACTTTCATAAAATGCTTTAGCTTCCTGCATCTTACTTTCTAAATCCCTGTCCCATATATAAATTTCGCTGCGATTACACGTTGATAAAATGATAACCTCATCGATATGTTTCGCTTTTAGAGTATGGAGTGCTTCTATTTTTTTAGTATGTGTAAAGGAAATTTTTTCTCTTAAATCAATAGGACATAGGTGATTAACACCTATTACACCTATAGTCATGGTACTCACCTCGTCACCTCATGCTTGGATTGTTATTTTTATTAATTAGAATAGTAGAAAAATAGGAGATTTTTTCTTTTAAATCAATAGCCCTAAGGTCTGTATAGACCTTTTCTCCTTCTAAAGAAGACTGACTAACTAATAGTGCATAGTCTATTAAGCCATACTTTTCTATCTTTTTGACGATTTGTTCAAAGTTTTTATAAACCTTCATCAGCACCATGCAGTTATAAGTCTGCAGAGCCGTATCAATGATTTCCTCATCTGCTGTACAAGGTATAATGATAAGAGGTTCTTTATCCATCACAAGCGGAAAGTTTTGGCTTGATGCAATATTTGAAAAAGAAGATATCCCGGGTATGGTTATAACCTCTATTTGCTGAACCAGTAGCTCCATAATATACACATACGTACTATACAGCATAGGGTCCCCCAGAGTAATAAACCCTACATTTCTCCCTTCTCTTACGTCCTCAGTAATCTCTGCGGCAACCGCCTGCCATTTGATCATCTTTTCGTCTTTATTAAAGCTCATTGGAAAATGTCTATATTTAATTTCTAACCCCTCTTTTAAGTGGGGCTTAACAATGGATAAAGCCAGACTTCCTCCATCTTTTTCTGCCTCCGGTGTATATAAAATGTCCAGACCGCCCAATGTTTCTACAGCCTTTAAAGTAAGCAGACTGCTGTCTCCAGGTCCTGTCCCAATACCATAAAACTTAGCCATATTCTGTTCCTCCTTGGCTCACTATCCATTATTTTCAGTCATACAGTCTTTTGCATGCTCTACAAACAATTTTTGAATATGTGGGTTTTCTCCCAGTCCCTTTAAGATGACCTTCACCTGAAAGCCGCTATTCCTTAAACAAGTATGCCATGAATCCTCTTCGTCACTGGCCATATCATTCACTGCATGATCCCCTGCCACAAGCATAAAAGGAAGCAGATATACGGTTTTAACCTGATCTTTTTGAAGCTGTGTGATAACATTTTGTAAAGTAGGGTACCCTTCTACCGTCCCCACATAAGCCCTTGCGCCATGTTCTCTAAAAGCATATTCTAACGCACAATAGGCAGAAAAAACAGGATGTGTCGTGCCATGTCCCATAAAAACGATAGCTTCGTCTGCTTTGACCTCTGGAAGCTCTTTTAAAGTCGCCTTTACAGCCGCTTCATAGTCTTCTATCGTTGTCAAAAGAGGCCTGCCTACCGAAATTTTCTTAAACCGATCTCTATACTCCTGAATTTGCCCAGCTAATTTATCATATTCATCTCCGCATATGATATGAAGAGATTGTATAAGCACCTCATCATAACCTAATTCATAAATCCTTTGCAGGGCCTCTCTTGGTGTATCAATATAACACTGATCTCTTTTAGCAATTTTTTTAATAATCATTGTGGACGTATAGGCTCTAAAAAAGTCATACTCCTCAAAAGTTTCTTTGATTTGATTTTCACACGCATCAATTGTTTTTATCCGAGTCTCTTCATAACTTGTTCCAAAACTAACAACTAAAACAGCTTTTTTCATGATAAGCAGTTCTCCAGTCTTTTTAAAATATCCTCTATGTGATAGACCACACAAGGGTAATCCATACCTGCTCTTTTGATAACAATAACAGGAATGTCCAGCTTTCTGCAGGCTTCTATTTTTTCTAAAAATCCTCCTTGGCTGCCGCTTTCTTTCGTAATCACCAAATCAATTTGGTGATGTTTGTACATCTCCTCGTTAAGCATCGTAGTAAAGGGGCCTTTCATAGCAATAAGATGGTCTGCATGAAAGCCAATCTTTTCACAGGCTGCCAAAACCTCGCTGGTTGGAAGAACCCTTGCTATGATTTCTTTGCCCTGAAGTGCTTTCCAAAAAATTTCCAGATGTTTGCTACCTGTACTTAAAAAGATACGTGTTCCAGCTCTTGCTGCCACTTCACAAGCTTCTTCTATGGTTTCTACTATCTCTAGTTTATCATACACTATACTTTTTAAAAGAGATTCTCTTTCATAACGCATGTACGTTATCTGCAATGCGTTGGCTGCCAAAATGGCGGTCTGAGATACTTGTATGGCATAGGGGTGTGTCGCATCTATAATCAGACTAATCCCCTCTTTTTTGATAAGTTCTTTCATACTGATTAAATCCAGCTGCCCCAGCAAAACATTGTTGGTATAGTTCTGGGCTAAATGTTTGCCATAATCCGTTGTCACTGACACCTTATACAGCAGTTCTTTTTCATTTAACTTTTTGCAAATGAGTAAACTGTCTGACGTGCCTCCCAAAACTAAAATCATAAAGCGTAACCCCTCGGCGTAACCATATAATCTCCATGTATAAAGGTCGATTTATTCCCAATAATCACAAGGGTTGTCATATCCACACACTCATAGTCCATCTCTTTATAGGGAACAATCAGTTTTTTCTCTTCAGGTCTTCCGACATCTTTTAATATACCCACCGGTGTATCAGGTCCCTTAAAGGCCCCCATAATCTCAAAAGCCTTATGAAGATGCTCACTTCTGCCCTTACTTCTCGGGTTATACAGACAAATAACAAAATCTGCCTCTGCTGCAAGTCTCAATCTTTTTTCAATCACTTCCCAAGGTGTTAAAAGATCACTTAGGCTAATATGGCAAAAATCGTGCATAATAGGTGCCCCCAAAAGACTAGCTCCACCAATACTGGCTGTAATACCAGGTATTACTTTTACAGGGATTTCTGATTCTTCCTTTAGGGCAAGTTCTAAAACCAGTCCTGCCATGCCATATATGCCGCT
>JAQSYC010000187.1 GCA_029256345.1 Clostridia bacterium
CATGGGACAGATGACCCTATTGAAGCGTACATACAAGAAGCCTTAAAAAAGGGTATCCAAGAAATGACTTTTACAGAGCATATGCCGCTTCCGAATCATGTTGTGGATTCAAGACTACAAAGAGAGTGTGCTTTAGAACCGGAAGAGGTGCAACCTTATTTTAGTGAAGTTGAGCAGATGAAGGAAAAATATAAAAATCAGATTAAAATTAATAAAGGCTTGGAAGTAGATTATATTGAAGGTTATGAAGATAAAACAAAAGAAATGTTGGACTTATATGGAAAAGAAATGGAAGACGGTATTCTTTCAGTTCATATCTTAAAGATTAATGGGTGTTATAGGTGTATAGATATGGGTGCAGAAGAATTTGGAGAAATAGTCAAGGAAATAGGGGGAGTGGAAAAGCTGTACGATCTTTATTATCAGACCCTTTTAAAGGCCCTAAGAGCAGATTTGGGTAGCTACAAACCAAGGCGTATAGGTCATCCTACACTTGTAAGAATTTTTAATCGGAGATACCCTCTAGAGTATCAAAATGAAAAATTGTTAGACGAGGTTGTTAAAGAGATAAAAGCTAAAGGCTATCAAATAGATTTTAATACAGCGGGACTTAGAAAACCTTTTTGCAAAGAAATTTACCCCTCAGGTCTTTTTTTGGAGCTAGTTAAAAAATACCAAGTAGAAATAGTATATGGCTCAGATGCCCATACGGCGTCTGACGTAGGGAGAGATTTTTAATATAGAGCAAGAGGAAGAAGCCAAAAGAGCTTCTTCTTTTTAAAATTTAAATCTAAAGCACATAAAATTTAACAATTTTATAATATACTATATCTAACAGCAATTGAAAGTTAAGAGGTGTGATGACAATGGAGTATGGCAGAGCGTATAAATCAACGGTTGTTCCGGTGGATATAGCAGAAGGCGAAGAGGGATTAATTAAGGTAACAGAATTCAATGAAATAATACCTTTCACTTTGAGGGCATTGCTAAAAGGTTATAAATGTACAGATGAAATGTTAGACCGTGTGGAGAGTCGGGCACAAATGATGAGTGTAGAAGAGGGACCCGTAGAGTTCTTTATCACTTATAATCCGCATTGTTTTGCTGCTTGTATAACCAATACAAACAAGGGTTTACATTTAGCTGAGGACAGGGATATACTGACACAAAACGAGATCATGGATTTAATAGAGAGTTTACCGGGAAGTTTAAAAAGGTCAGGGACGTATCAGTACCTAAGAAGTATTGATGAAAAAAATAAAAAGATTAGATTAAAGACACGGATGTATGAGACACCTATATTTGATATATCCTTAAGGTATCTGTCAGTTTCTAAATATAAACATAGTGTAGATACGATAGTCGAACAGAGACATCTTATGGTCCTTTATATTCCTTAAAGTATATTTTTTAAACGAAAGTTTCATTAATTGAACAAAAATTTCCATTAAATGTTAAGATTTGTGAATAAATTGTCTTGTATAGATAGCTCAGATGCTTTAATATAGAGGTAGTGGGTTTTAAATAATATGAGAATGGTAGGGGGATTAAAGATGCAATTTTCGCCAAATATTCAAGAAAACACCTGGGGGGCTAAAAGTAAGAGAAAAGTAGCTGTCAATATCATAATTGCTGTGCTGCTTGCTCTAATACCTATAATGCTGTGTACAGTTATGATGTTTATGGAGATATCTTTAAGTGGACTGATTACATTTTTTGTTGGCAGTGCTATTGGTCTTACTATTATACCTTTTATGTTATTTATAACTAAAGGAGAAGAATGGGCAAAGAAATGGTATGTATGGTTAGGTATTATTTTAACAATCATTATTATCTTTGCTTTGCCCATGCTGAAAAATAATGCTGAGTACTCACAAATGCAAGGCTCAGGTGGTATGGATATTAATGTAGAGAAGCCTATGTATTAAGACAGGCCTACGAATTGGCAAAAACAAGAGACGTTATCGGATATTTTAAAGTATCCGATAATGTCTCTTGTTTTTGATAAAGCAATTTCTTTATTATTCTTTTACTGCGCCAGCTGAAATCCCTTCAAGTATGTATTTTTGAAAAAAGATATAGATCAATACGGTTGGAATTAGGACAATAACGATTGCAGCGGATAGCCTTTGCCAAGAGCCTTGCTGAGCACCCGCAAAGTCCATTAAAAAAGTAGTTAGTGTTTTTAATTTATTATTTGGCATATATAAATAAGGAATATACATATCGTTAATAATAGTAACCGATTTAATGATAATCAGTGTAGCAGTTGCGGGAGCCAATAGCGGGAAAATGATTTGTGCAAATAGTCTAAAATAGCTGCAGCCATCTACTAAGGCGCTTTCGTCTAAAGAGGCAGGGATTTTGGCTACAAATTGTCTATAGATATAGATCTGCATGAGATCAGAAGCAATATAGATGATAATGGGGGCGCCTAGAGTATTATATAATCCTAGAGACTGGATGATCTTGAACCTAGCAATTTCTGTTACAAAAGTAGGAATCATCATCCCCATAATAAATAAAGCAAAGATAATCTTTTTGAATTTAAAATCGAATCGTTCCAAACAATAAGCGGTGACAGAACCAAGAAGGACATTAAAGAAAACACTAATAAGTACAATAAAAAAAGAATTCTTGAAGGCACTTACGAGCATTTTGTTTCCAAGTACTCTCTCGTAATTATCAAAAGTAATTTTAGATAATGCAGGTAAAAGGAGCGGGGAAGACGTGACCATATCTCCTTTGGTTTTAAAAGATGCAAAAAGGATAACTAGGATAGGGCCTAAAACAAGACAAACAATACCGATGCTTATGAGGTATTTTAAAATATTGCCTATAATTCTTTTGGTTTTATAGGATAGTGTTATATTAGGTGTCATAATATTTACCCCTTTCTGCTAAAGCTTTTTAGAATGAGATTTTGAATCAGATGAACAGCAATGATTAAGAACATAATAGCTACAGCCATGGTTGAGGCGAGACCAAAGTTATTAAATTTAAAAGCGGTGTTAATCGTGTAAAGGGTAAAGGTAGATGAAGCATAACCGGGGCCGCCGGAGGTCATTACAAATGGAATATCAAAGGCCTGCAAAGCACCTCTCACATTATCAAACAGGATAAAATCAATCACTAATTGTATAGAGGGGATTTGAATAGCTTTGAATTTTTGCCATGCATTAGCGCCGTCAACTGTAGAGGCCTCCATAATATCTTGTGGAATAGATTGTAAGGCAGCAATAAAAATAATAATATGGTAACCACTAAACCGCCATAAAGAAACAGAGGAGAGCACATAATTAACAAGACCAGCATCAGACAACCAATTTTGGATGGCACCTTCTAAACCAAGTACTGTAAAAATCTCATTAAATGCACCATTAATAGGTGAGAAGAAGTAGGAGAAAGCATAAGAGATGGCAACACCATTAATAATATAAGGTAAAAAGGTCATGGATTTAAAAAAATGAGAACCCTTAAATTTAGAATTTAGCATCACAGCGATCATAAGCTCAATGGGAATAAATAATAAATGAACAAAAAAGTAAATGCCATTGTTACGCAGTGAAAGCCATAAATCGGGTGATTTAAAAATCATATCATAATAGTTCAGAAAACCTATAAAATTCATATCAGCAGAAAAACCATCCCAGTCCGTTACACTCATTCCAAGTAGGTTAAAGGCTGGAACGACAACAAATATGATTAATAGAATAACGGGCAATAGTAACGAGGCTAGTATAAATTGATTACGTTTACTAGTAAGACTATTCATAGAATCAACCTCCTAAAATAGAAAATAATAAAAGCAGCAGGTAAGTATGAAGCAGAGTGGCAAGCATTAAGAGTACTTGCGAGCTTCACATTTACCTGCATGAGGTGAAAATTTATTTAGTGCCTAATTTGGCTCTTGCTGCTGCCCAAGCTGTATCTAATTCTGCAAGTTTTGCATTTAAGTCATAATTTGGTGTAAACATTTCAGCACCTATTTTTTTGTAATCAAATTTTGTTTCGGAAACAAGTGCTTGGAAATCATCACCGCCGCCATCATAGTTTACATATTCAACTGTTGGCTGAAGTTCATCGGCAAATTTGAAAAGCGCATTCTTTTCTTTTGGTGCAGTCTTCATTGTCGTATCATCGGCGATGGCATTGATGAAATCTGGATACCAAGCATCG
>JAQSYC010000188.1 GCA_029256345.1 Clostridia bacterium
TAACGGCTCTTCAAAGAGGAGAAAAAGAACTCAAAAATTAAAACAAACCCAGTTTTCAGATAACAGAGTTTGATTTAATCATATATATTATTTCAATTTAATTATAAAAAACATAGGAGGCTTTAAAATGGCAAAATTATATTATCAAAAAGATTGTAACTTAGATTTATTAAAAGGTAAAACTGTAGCAATAATTGGTTATGGAAGTCAAGGTCATGCTCATGCCCTGAACTTACATGAATCAGGAGTAGATGTTATTGTAGGTCTGTATGACGGCAGTCCATCTTGGGCAAAAGCAGAAAAAGCTGGACTCAAAGTTATGACAGCTGCAGATGCTACAAAAGCTGCAGATCTTATTATGATCTTAGTAAATGATGAAAAACAAGCTGCACTTTATAAAGAAAGCATCGCACCAAACTTAACAGAAGGCAAAACCCTTGCTTTTGCCCATGGTTTTAATATTCACTTCATGCAGATTGTATCACCAGAAAACGTAAATGTTATTATGATTGCGCCAAAAGGCCCAGGGCATACAGTAAGAAGTCAATTTGAAGAAGGAAAAGGTGTACCTTGTCTTATAGCTGTTTACCATGATGCTTCAGGAAATGCAAAGGATCTTGCTTTAGCCTATGCAGCAGGTATTGGCGGTGCAAGAGGTGGTATTTTAGAAACAACTTTCAAAGAAGAAACTGAAACAGACCTTTTTGGGGAACAAGCAGTTCTTTGCGGAGGGGTAACAGCTCTGATGAAAGCAGGATTTGAAACATTAGTAGAAGCAGGGTATCAGCCTGAAAGTGCTTACTTTGAATGTGTACACGAAATGAAACTAATCGTTGACCTTATCTTCAAAGGTGGATTTAGTTATATGAGATACTCTATCTCCGACACAGCAGAATATGGAGATTACACGATAGGCTCACGTATTATTACAGAAGAAACTAAAAAAGAAATGAAAAAAGTACTTAAAGAAATTCAAGATGGTACTTTTGCTAAAAACTGGATTGTAGAAAATCAGTCAAATCGTGCGTACTTCAATGCAATCCGCCGTATCGAAGCAGATCACCAAGTAGAAAAAGTAGGGAAATCACTTAGAAAAATGATGTCATGGGCAACAGATACAGATAAATAAATCAATAAAGGGAGGTATTTATGGCAAACTTTGTTAAAATTTTTGATACAACACTTAGAGATGGAGAACAATCGCCAGGATGCAGTATGAATTTGGCTGAAAAGCTAGAGATGGCTCATCAACTTGAAAGATTAGGTGTAGATGTGATGGAGGCTGGTTTTGCAATTGCCTCTCCTGGAGATTTTGCATCAGTTAAATCTATTGCAAAAAACATCAAAAATACCACGGTAGCAAGTTTGGCACGAGCTCTTACAAAAGACATAGATGCAGCAGCAGAGGCTTTAAAGGGCGCAAAATATCCTAGAATACACACTTTTATTGCTACATCTGATATCCATATGCAATACAAACTTAAAAAAACAAAAGAAGAAGTCCTAGCGACAGCCATAGAGATGGTGAAATATGCAAAAAAATTCTGTCAAGACGTGGAGTTTTCAGCAGAAGATGCTTCAAGAAGCAATCCAGCTTTTTTATATCAAATTTTTGAAGCGGTGATAGCCGCAGGTGCGACCGTTATCAATGTGCCTGATACCGTAGGTTATACGTCACCTGATGAATTTGTCGCACTGATTAAAGGTATTAAAGAAAATGTACCTAGTCTGCACAAGGCTGATTTGTCTGTCCATTGCCACAATGACCTAGGTCTTGCTGTTGCCAATTCATTAGCAGCGGTGAGAGCAGGAGCCACTCAAATAGAGTGTACCATTAACGGTATAGGCGAAAGGGCAGGTAATGCCGCTCTTGAAGAAATTGTAATGAACTTGCAAACAAGGAAAGATCTTTACCAACTAGACTGCCGGGTTCATACAAAAGAGATTTATAGAACCAGTAAGCTTTTAAGCAGCATTACTGGAGTGAGAGTACAGCCTAATAAGGCGATTGTAGGGGAGAACGCCTTTGCTCATGAGTCAGGGATTCATCAGCACGGTATGCTTGCTAACAAGAGTACTTATGAAATCATGACACCAGAATCCATTGGTCTTACAGAAAACAAAATGGTACTTGGAAAACATTCAGGAAGACATGCTTTTGAGGATAAAATCAAATCCATGGGTTATGAATTAGACCAGGAAGCTTTAACCATAGCTTTTGAACAATTTAAGATACTGGCAGACAAGAAAAAAGATGTCACAGACAGAGATATTGAAGCACTGGTATGCAGAAGAATGGTACAAATCCCAGAAGCTTATAAATTAGACCGTTTTGTAATTAATTCAGGAAATACCATTACAACCACTTCTTCTATGAGACTACTCAGTAAAACAGGCCATATATTAGAAGAAGTCGTATCCTCTTATGACGGACCTATCGATGCTTCCTACAAAGCGATTGATAAATTAGTAGGAAGAAAATTTATATTAGAGGACTTTGTCATTAACTCTGTAACAGGAGGAACCGATGCACAAGGGGAAGTGAATGTAAAAATTAAAAATAAAGACAGGGTTTATAACGGACATGGCGTAAGCATGGATATCGTTGAAGCAAGTATACTTGCGTATATATCAGCGATTAATAACATGTTTTACGAGCAAGAAGAAAAAAAGGAGGTATAAGATGAAAAAGTCCATTGCGATATTTGACTCCACCCTCAGAGATGGCGCGCAAGCAGAAAGTATCTCCTTTTCAGTACCAGATAAATTAAAGATAGTCAGTACTTTAGATGAGCTAGGAGCCAGCTATATTGAAGCTGGTAACCCTGGCTCAAATCCTAAAGACCTGGAATTTTTTAAAGAAGTTAAAAAACTTAATTTAAAGACAGCTAAGCTAACAGCCTTTGGGAGTACAAGAAGAAGAGATCTAGCAGTGGAAGAAGACGGTAATGTTAAGTCACTTCTTGAAGCAGATACCCCTACTGTCGCTATATTTGGAAAGACATGGGATTTTCATGTGACAGATATTATTAAGACGACATTAGAAGAAAATCTAAATATGATTTATGATACCATCAAGTTTTTTAAAGACCATGGTAAAGAAGTTATATTTGATGCGGAACATTTTTTTGATGGTTATAAGCATAACAAAGACTATGCACTGAGTGCTCTGAAAAAAGCAGAAGATGCCGGGGCAGACTGTATTGTCTTATGTGAGACTAACGGCGGGGCCTTTCCTGATGAAGTATATGAGATTGTCAAAGAGGTAGCCGGCCATACTACCGTGCAGATAGGTATCCATACCCACGACGATACAGGCATGGGCGTTGCCAACAGCATCATGGCAGTACTTGCTGGGGCTACCCATGTTCAAGGAACCCTCGTAGGTTTTGGTGAAAGGTGTGGCAACGCCAATCTTTCGACCATTATTCCAAATCTTCAAGTTAAAAGAGGGTATCAATGTATTCCAGACGAAAACATGGCAAAGCTTACCCTACTGTCAAGACGGGTTGCAGAGGTTGCAAATGTTTCGTTAAAAGACAATATGCCATATGTAGGTAAGAGTGCCTTTGCGCATAAAGCAGGGATGCATATTGATGGTGTCACAAAAGCGTCAGCTTCTTTTGAACATGTTGCGCCGCAGAGTGTAGGCAATGAGAGAAGATTTCTGATGTCAGAGGTAGCGGGGCGCAGTACAATTATTGAAAAGATACAAAAAATTGCACCTCATGTGACTAAAGACGATGAAGTGACGGGGCAGATTATTAACCGTATCAAAGATTTAGAGCATAAGGGGTATCAGTTTGAAGGAGCAGATGGTACATTTGAACTGCTCGTAAGAAAAGCTTTAGGGAAATACAAGCCCTTTTTTGATTTAGAAGAGTTTAAAATTATTGGAGAAGAGCCCTCTCGTTCACAAGGGGTAAGTTCTTCAGCCATTATTAAAGTAAAGGTGGGAGACCAGGTAGAGATGACGGCGGCAGAGGGTGAAGGCCCTGTAAATGCTTTAGATAAAGCCCTAAGAAAGGCTTTGGAGGTGTTTTATCCAGAGCTTAAAGCGGTACATCTTACAGACTATAAGGTAAGGGTACTGGATACAAAGTCAGCTACAGCGGCTAAGGTAAGGGTGCTGCTTGAATCCACAGATGGAGAAGATTACTGGAGCACAGTAGGTGT
>JAQSYC010000189.1 GCA_029256345.1 Clostridia bacterium
TGGAGCTGTAAGTGCAGCAATGCATGTAGGTGACCAATACTAACGGTTCGAGGGTTTGACCTAAAAAAGGTGATAAATATCACAATAAAACGGTTAAATGATAATTCGTAGTATTTGTTTTTGAGAGTGCAAACACTAAAACAACAGTGTTTAAGTTCATGATTTATGTTTTGTCTTTATATCTTGTCTTTGAGAAGCAGAGAGAATATATATCCGGAAGATTTATCACGTAGTATTGCGTAGCAAATCTTGCAGGTTTATTTGAATGGTTCTTAGGGCAACTGTCTGAGCGAAATGTTGCTTTTGCAACATTGGCGAGTTTTGCCCGTTCCTAAACGAATGGCACAAACTACGTACCAATCGTTCAACACACCCGTTCCCATACCGAACACGTAGGTTAAGACCTAGTCGGCCGATGGTACTTGCTTGGAGACGAGTTGGGAGAGTAGGTGGCTGCCAAATTGATATGCCCGAGTGGCGGAACTGGCAGACGCACAGGACTTAAAATCCTGCGAGCTAACCCTCGTACCGGTTCGATGCATAAAAAACTACAAACTTAAAGTTTGTAGTTTTTTTTATGTGCAATTTTATGTGTAAATAGCAGTTGAGATAGTGACAATGAATTTTTAAAAAAAGCCAACTAATGAGACAATAGTCATAAAATTATTTAAATTTGCATACTTATATTGACTAACTAGTCATAGGATACTATAATGGTATTTGACTAACTAGTCATAGTGGTAAATAAAGGAATGAGTTTAAAATAAATAACTAAAGGTGATAAAACATATGAGCGAGAAGTTTTTAAATCTCAATAAGGATAAACAAAAAGCAGTACTTACTACTGCAATCCATGAATTTTCCAGAGGAGGATACGATAAAGCATCGACAGACACAATAGCAATCAATGCAGGCATATCTAAAGGTAGCTTATTTAATTACTTCACCAGTAAATTAAAACTCTATATATACACCTTAGAATATGCCATTGATCTGATTGATAACGAGGTAAGAGAAGAAATTATCCAAGTAACAGATACTGACTTTTATGACAGGCTTAAAAAAATATCATCTATTAAACATAACAAATATATGAAATATCCTAAAGAAGCTCAGTTAATTACCTCTTTTTATATTAATCCACCACAGATTGATGATAGTGCAATCAATAGGTTAATGCAAAAATATGAAGAAGATATGGTATTTGCGGAAGAGCATTTAATGAAATATTTAGATGAAAAAAAGTTAAGAGCGGGCATTACAAAAGAAGAAGTTCTATTTATTACACATACGTTATTTGAGGCATTAATAAAAAGGCAGGTAGAAATAGCTTCTGTTCAATACAATGGCAGATTTGAGTACACGGATCGGACAATGGCAGAATTTGATAAGTACATAGAAATATTGAAACATGGTATTTATAAAGACTAATATCCTATATAAAGTGAATTCATTCACCTTATATTTTTTATAGACTAGTATAATTTATTGATTTAAAACGGTTTTATGAAAGTTTTTATATAATCAGGAGGTTATTATGAAGAACAAAAAGATTTGGATCGTTATTTTGGTTGCAGTATTAATAGTTGTTTTTATTGGGATAGCTATTTCTAAAAAGCCAAAAACGGAAGATACAATAGGTGGTTTTAAAAATGGTACCCGTGTAAAAGCAGAACTTGTGGAAAAAGGTGACATACAAACTAAGATTTCTTCAAGCGGAAAGCTAGAAGCAAAAGATACTTATGTTATTTATGCAGAGACGGCTAATAAAATTGTTACAATACATAAAAAATCTGGAGATTTAGTTAAAAAGGGGGATACCATTCTCACTTTAGATCAAGACACAGAGGAGAAGACACAAAAACAATTGGAGGCGCTTGAATTACAGCTTCGTACAGCAGAAGAAGGCCTTAACCAACTGATAACAGGCGGATCAACACAAGAAATTCTCAATGCACAAAATGCACTTGTTCAAGCAGAAAAGGGTGAGCAGGATACAAAAGATTTATTGGCTACACAAAAGACAAATCTTGAAAATCTAAAAAGAGACCTTAAAAATCAGAAGATAGATTATGATGTGCAGTCTGAATTATTTAGTGAGGGACTTATTTCTCAAAAAGAGATAGATGATGCTAAGGCGGCGCTGACAACACTTGAACAAAATGTAGAAAGTACTGAGACAGCTATCTTATCTGCCGAAAAAGCTATAGAAGCAGCAGGCATCCAAAAGCAAACAGCAGAATATAGTCTTGGAGTATTATTAAACCAAATACAAGACCCAAATAGAAAGCAGAGTATTAGCATGAAGCAATCAGAGGTTAAAAATCTTCAAATTCAGATTTTTAATACAAAAACTGATCTGGAGAAAGCAGGAGCACTAGTCACAGCCCCTATAGACGGGGTTATTATAGAGGGACCTGATCAAGAAGGGATGCCTATTACACCAGGAATGGCGTTGGTTACAATCATTGATCCTTCTAAGCTGATTATTAAGTGTGATGTCTCTCCTTATTATGCAGCAGATCTCAAGATAGGTCTTGGTGCTGAAATCAAGTATACAGGGTCTAAGACTATAGAAAAATCAGGTAAAATAATCAAAGTATCACCGGTAGCAATCATTAAACAAAGCACGGATAAGACTGGGACTAGTGCAAATATTCCAGTAGAAATTGAAATCGAAGATCCGGGAACAATTATTAAACCAGGCTTTTCTGTAGACATCAAGGTGATTACAGAAACAAGAAAAGATGTGTGTATTATTCCAATACTGGCAACTATTGAAGATGATAATGATGATACTTATGTCTATATCATTAAAGAAGATGGCTCACTGGAGAAAAGGATGGTAACTCAAGGACTTAATAATGGTCTATCAGTAGAGGCCGAAAATCTTAAAGAAGGCGAACTGATTGTTGCTAATCCAACTGAATTCTTAAAAGAAGGGATGAAGGTGTCTTACGAAAAGACAGGTGAGATACAGTGATAGACATACAGAAAGTTAATAAGATTTATAGAAATGGCAAGCTTGAGCTACAGGCGTTATTTAATATAGATTTTAATGTGCAAAAAGAAGAGTTCGTTTCTATCATGGGTGCATCGGGTTCTGGTAAAACCACATTTTTACATATATTGGGCTGTCTGGATCATGCGACAAGCGGGACTTATATATTAGATGGTGTCAATGTATCAGAAATAAAAGATACAGAATATGCAAAGATTAGAAACCAAAAAATAGGTTTTGTTTTTCAAGCGTTTAATCTTTTGCCCAAGCTTACAATCGTAGAAAATGTTGAGTTACCTATGATGTATGGTGGAGTAAAACCTAAAGAAAGAAGAGAAAGAGCATTGGATGCCCTGATTAGAGTAGGACTTGGAAATCGTATCAAGCATACTCCAAATGAAATATCGGGAGGGCAAAAACAAAGGGTTGCCATTGCAAGAGCGTTGGTTAACAATCCTTCTATTATTCTTGCGGATGAACCGACGGGCAACTTAGATAGTAAATCCAGTGTGGAGATCATGAATATTTTCCAGGGATTAAACAATGAAGGGGTTACGGTCGTTATGGTAACCCATGAACCAGATATAGCCCAATATACTAAAAGGAAAGTAGTATTTAGAGATGGTATCATCATAGAAGATACACCTATAACGAACAGGCGAGGTGTTTAGAGATGAATTTAAAAGAAAGTATAATTCTTGGCTTTAGACAACTTTTGAGCAATAAAGGACGAACCTTTTTGACAATGCTGGGTATGTTCATAGGTGTAGGCGCAGTAATTATGATCTTAGCTTTAGGAGAAGGCTTTAAGGAGTATACAAAAGGCTTTTATAGTGATATAGGCCTTGGGGCCTTTCAAATCACTACAAAAGCCGAAGGAGATCATCTTCTATTGACACCAGAGGATTTTGAAATTATTAAATCAATGCCAGAAATTCAAAGCATTATGGGTGCTCTTTTTGAAAATGGACAGATTTATAATAAGCAAGGTGAAACTAAAAGAGTTCTATTGTTTGGCTCAGAAGCTGACTATACACAGACTGTTGAAAAATTAAAGATTCTGGCCGGCCGTTCTTATACAGAAAAAGATAATCAAGTAGCAGCAAAAGTTATTATGGTTCCGGATATATTTGCAAAACTTATTTTTAGACAAACAAATTACAAAAATATTATTGGAAAAACGGTTGAAATTACCTTTGAAAATCAAACTCAAAGCTTTGAAATTATAGGTGTTTACAAAAGTAATATACCCAGCAATGCCAATCAAAACTTCTTAGAAAATGCATTGTCTCAGTACCCCCTGTATACGGCTATCAGTACACTGACACTTATTCAGGAGTCAACAGGTAATGTGGCCAATGCTTATGGATCGGTAAAGGATGGCTATGACCAAAAAGAAGTTACGAATCAAGTCAGGCTTTTACTTAACAGACGACATCAACAAAAAGACAGTTATAATGTATCCACAGCGGTAGATATGATAGATATGGCCAATAATATGCTGAATATGATTACTTTATTTATAAGCGCCGTAGCCGGCATATCCCTTCTTGTAGGAGGCGTTGGTATCATGAATATTATGCTTGT
>JAQSYC010000190.1 GCA_029256345.1 Clostridia bacterium
ATAAAAGTGGTGAGTGAATGTGGATGAACAAATAGTGATAGAAGCGACGATAGAGGATATCATTTATCAAAATGAAGAAAACGGCTATACAGTATGTACCATTGATTATGAAGGAGAAGAAATATCCTGCGTTGGGGAGATGCTTGGGGTTTATGCCGGAGAAGATGTAAGAATCATTGGGAGCTGGACGACTCATCACATATATGGAAAACAATTAAAGGTAGAAATGTTTGAAAGAAGTATGCCAAAGACGGTACAAGGGATGGAAAAATACTTGGCATCAGGGGTTATCAAAGGTATAGGTGCGAAAACAGCCAAAAAAATTGTCAAACATTTTGGACTAGATACCTTTAGAATGATAGAAGAAGAACCGCTTGTACTGGCACAAATCAGTGGAATCAGTGAAAAAAAGGCTCAAGAAATCGGAGAGGTCTTTCATGCCCAATACGAACTTAGGCGGGCCATGCTTTTTTTACAGGACTATGGGATTACCCCTACCTATGCAGTTAAGATTTACAAACACTATAAAGAAAGAACTTCAGAGATCATTAAAAATACGCCCTATAGGCTGGTTGAAGATATCTTTGGAATTGGGTTCAAAAAGGCTGATGAAATCGCCTACAAAGTGGGGATAGCTAAAGAAGACCCTCATCGCATCAAGGCCGGCACTACGTATATATTGTCTAATTTTTCGGCAAATGGGCATACTTATATGGATTATGTAGAAAATGCCCTTATTGAGCTCAGCCTGCACAAGCAGCTTATTATCAAAAATTATAATGACATAACCTGTGTGTTTTTAGCCTATCTTTATTACAGTGAGCAAGGGGTGGCTAGAAAGCTGATTGACTTAGCTTCTCTTTATGAAAAACAAAGTTCGCTGGATATCGAAAAGGAACTTATAGAAACAGAAAAAGACCTGCATATCGAACTGGTAGAAGAACAAAGAGAAGCAGTAAGACATGTGCTTTCTCACGGCGTAACAGTCATTACAGGGGGGCCTGGGACGGGGAAGACCACAACGATTAATGCCATTTTGCACATGTTAGGCAAGGCTGGGGAGGAAGTGCTTCTTGCAGCGCCCACTGGAAGGGCGGCCAAAAGGATGAGTGAAGCCACTGGGATAGAGGCTCAGACTCTTCACAGACTCCTTGAGATCAACTATATGCGGGAAGATAGCAATAAACAAATGTTCAGCAAAAATGAGGAAAATCCTCTGGAGGCAGATGTCATCATAGTGGATGAAATGTCCATGGTAGATGTAACACTTATGCATGCACTCCTAAAGGCAGTGGTAGAAGGGCAGAGACTCGTGCTGATTGGGGATGCAGATCAGTTGCCCTCTGTAGGGGCTGGCAATGTGCTCAAAGACATTATCAAAAGTCAAAGGGTACCGGTCGTACGACTGATGCAGATTTTTAGGCAAGCCACCCAAAGTGCCATTATCATGAATGCCCATCGCATCAACAAAGGGGAATACCCCATAGCCAATGAAGAAGGAACAGACTTCTTTTTTATGAAAAGAAGTGTACAGGAAGAGGTCAAAGATACGATTATTGAACTGATCACCAAAAGACTTCCTAAATATCAAGGTTTTGACAGTTTGCGTGATATACAGATACTGGCACCGATGCGAAAAGGCCTTGTAGGTGTCTGGGAGCTTAATCGGGTCGTGCAGGCAGCACTCAATCCCCACCATCATTTAAAACCAGAAAAAGAATATAGAGGCAGCATCTTTAGGGAAGGGGACAAGGTGATGCAGATTAAAAATAATTACAATACCCCTTGGAAGGTCTATTCAGGCATCGGGATGCCCATAGATGAAGGGGTAGGGATTTTTAATGGAGACTGCGGACTTATTACCCGTATTAATGATGAGACAGAGCTTATTACAGTCACCTTTGATGATCAGAAGGTGGTAGAGTATGAATTCAATCAGCTGGATGAGCTGGAATTGGCTTATGCGGTAACTATCCACAAGTCTCAGGGCAGTGAATACCCAGCTGTCATTATCCCTATTCACAGTGGTCCGCCAATGCTTCTTAACAGAAACCTGCTTTATACGGCTATTACTCGGGCTAAAAAGCTGGTGGTAGCTGTAGGTCTTAAGGAAACGATAGAAAGAATGGTGGATAACAATAAAGAGATCGAAAGATATTCAAGTTTAGCGGTGCATCTGACACAGTTATATTAACAGGTGAGGATGTGAAGTATGATTGGTCAGTATCTTAAAAAACTTATTTATCCAGATAAATGCATTGTCTGCAGAACTTTGCTGGAAGAAGAGAATGCAGGTTATTTGTGCGATAAATGTTATAGTTTTGTGCTCAGAAACCATCTATGTCCTAAATGTGGCAGACCTTACAATATAGGGGGCAAAGACTGTGCTTACTGCAAGGCAGAAGACGCGGGTGATATCACACAAATTATTGCCCTTTTTCCCTACAAAGACCATTTTAGGAAGTCAGTGCTGAGGTGGAAATACAGTGGACTACGTAAATATGCCAGAGGTTATGCGGATGTATTTGTCACTGATTTGTATGCACTAGACAAGCTGTCTATAGAAGGGCTTGTGCCTGTGCCAATTTCGGAGGCGAGAAAGAGGAAAAGAGGGTTTAATCAAGCCCTAGACCTGGCGGAAGAGATTTCTAAGCTTACGGGGGTCAAGGTGTACGATGTTTTAAAACGCACTAAGGAAACTAAGCCGCAGTCAAAGTGCACTAAAAAGGAAAGATTAAGCAATCTAAAAGGGAGTATTGGTATCAAAAAAGATTCCGAGAGTCTTTCGCTAAATAACATAGCCATCATTGACGATATATATACTACAGGAGCTACTGTCAGAGAATGTATATCAGTCATTAAAAGACAAGAAGTGTTAAAAAGTGCTAAAATATATGTACTAACTGTATGTATCGGGATATAATAGTAATAAGAACAAACTGATTAACTGGGGGGATAAGCGATGGACGTAAGAGTATGTAAGAGATGTAAAAAGATGTTTCAATATATAACTGGACCAGATATTTGTCCTAAATGTAAACAAAATGAAGAGGAGCTTTTCCAAATTGTAAAAGCCTACCTAAGAAAAAATCCAGGGGCGGCCATGAACGAGGTTAGTGAGGAAACGGAAGTATCGATTTCCATCATAGAAAACTTTCTTAAACAAGGGAGACTTGAAGTAAGCCCTAACTCACCTATTGCTTTATCCTGTGAAAGTTGTGGTTCTAAGATTCTTACAGGTAGATTTTGCTCAAAATGTCATTCCAATTTAGTGGGTGAATTGTCGAATACTTCCAAGAAAATGACAGATGAGTTATCTGCGAAGAAGATTGAGAAGACTGAAAAGATGAGGTTTTTGAGATCAGACCGTATTAAATAAATAGGTAATGCAAAGAATTAGGAGATAAGCAGTAACTGGAATCTCCTAGTTTTTTTGTGTACACAAGGACAGATATGAATATTTATCTAATTAATATAAAGTAGAAAAAGGAATAGTCGATATACTATATAGAACCATTAATAGGTTAAAGGGGTGAGAATATGAGAATAGATCACGTTAATAATATATATGAAACTTATAAAAAACAATCTTTACCAAAGATAAAAGAACCAACTAAGGTTCAAAAAAAAGATGAAGTAGCTCTTTCAGAAACTGCTAAAGATTTTCAGGTTGCCTATAAATTATTAAACACTACGCCGGATATAAGACAAGATAAAGTTAATGAAATCAAAGCAAAAATTAAATCAGGGACGTACAATGTAAGTGCAGAAGAAGTGGCAGATAAAATACTGTCAAGTATAGAAATCGAAGGATAGATGTATTATGGCTGGAATAATCTATGAACTTATCGACATATTAGAAGAACAAAAAGAATGCTACGAAGGGCTTTGTACTTTATCCAAGTACAAGCAAGAGGCCGTAGTGGCTAAAAATTTAGAGCTGCTACAGGAAATCGTGACTACTGAAGAACAGTTTGCAGGCAGGCTTAGTACGTTAGATAAAAAGCGTGAGATGCTCCTTAAAGATATCTCTATTGTAACGGGGATGGACTATAAGCAACTTAATGTAACGGGCATAGTTGAAAAATTAGGAAGAGACAATGAAGTCAGTCAGAAACTGATAAAGATAAGGGAAGAACTTTATTTTTTAATAGAAAGTTTAAAAAAACAAAATGAGTTTAATACGCAACTTATCAATCAGTCATTAGAATTGGTAGATTTTACAATCAATGCCATAGGCAGTACTAAGGGTTATAGTCATCAAGGTAATTACAATAAACCAGGAGAAGATTTGGAGTATCATCGGCATCAGAGTTTCTTCGACAAAAAACAGTAAAGGAGTACATGTATGTCATCTATTGCAAGTTTAGGAAGAATGCTATCGGGACTTACAACGGCTCAGAAAGGGCTTCAGGTTACAGGACATAATTTAACAAATGTTAATACAGAGGGATATAGTAGACAACAGCTGCTTCAACATGAAAGCAGCTATCTAAATATTGGGTCAAATGGCAGACTGATGCAGGTGGGATTGGGTGTTACTCCTACAGAGATACGCCAGATTAGAGATGAACTGGCAGATAGGCGTTATAGAACAGAAAATGCTGTGTTAGGTTTTTACCAGACACAAAACGCCAGTATAAAGGAAATAGAGTCTATACTGGATGAACCTCATGGGGAAAGTATCAGCAGTATGCTCAATAACTTTTGGTCCCAGGCAAGCAGCCAGTGTACTTATAGAAAATGCTAACCATATAGGAAATTCTTTAAAAACGTATCAAGACAACCTTAATACCGAGGTCATTAAATCAGTGAACCGCATCAATGAGCTCATTAACGGTGTTCATGAATACAATGAAAAAGTTGCAGCAGCAGAGATAAATGGTGACAATGCTAATGATTATAGGGATCAAAGAAATCTTTTGTTA
>JAQSYC010000191.1 GCA_029256345.1 Clostridia bacterium
ATAGAAACAGGCTGGGAAAACGTGCTTAAGGAGGCTAAAGAAGCCAAGATTCCAGTTATATTAACAGATCGGGAAATTAAAACGGATGAAACGGGACTGTATAAATGTTTTGTAGGATCAGATTTTAATAAAGAAGGAAGGATGGCAGGCGAGTTTTTAAAAAAGAAATTTAGAGATAAAACTGAAGGCATCAATATCGTTGAACTATATGGAACAATTGGAGCTTCTCCAGCGGAGGGAAGGAGCAATGGTTTTAAGGAAGTGATTAAAGAAAACCCTCATTTTAAGATTGTATGCAGCAGAAGCGGTGACTTTATGAACTCAAAGGGCAAAGAAGTGATGCGGGATATTTTAAATACCTATCAAGATATAGATGTACTTTACTCACATAATGATTCCATGACCCTAGGGGCTATAGAAGCGATGGAAGAAGTTGGGGTGATACCAGGAAAAGATATTGCTATTATTACGATAGACGGAGAACAAGAAGTCATTGATGCATTAAAAGAGGGAAAGATAAACTGTGTTATTGAATGCAATCCTAAGCTGGGTGATACCATTATTGAACTTACCAAAAAGCTTCTAAGCGGAGAAGAGATACCTTCAACTGTCTTTGTAGAGGATCAGGTCTTTACGGAATGGGATGATTTATCTGCCATACCTGCCAGAGGATATTAGCAGTGGATAGGAAAATAAGCAGTATCAATCTATTTGGTCATAGAAGTATTAAAGCGAGTCTCAAAACTTCCTATTTTGTTATTATAGGACTGCTTATAAGTCCTTGTATTTTTAGTCTCGTCTTTTTAAATGTATTAACAGGAAAATACAATAGACTCATTAATAACATTGAGTATGCCAATGCGCTGAATGTGGTGGTTAAAAGTGATATCTCCAGTGAGATGAGAAATATAGTGGTAGGACAAAAAAGTTTTGATGAGGGAAGGCAATACGTCATTATCCAAAACGTTGAAGATACGCTGAATAAACTTTTAAAAAACACCAGTAATGCAGAAGGGAAACGTCTTATAGAAGTAGCCAAAAGAGCCATGCTGACGCTCACTTCATATGTAGACAAAATGGGTATTCAAATTGAAAATAATGAAAAGGTACTAGAGCATGAAAAAACCCTTGAAGAAGTCATAGGGGTATCCGTATTGGTATCAGATGTGCTGCAGGAATTTATTGGGGCCGAGATTGAAGATATTGGAAGAGTTAATCAATCTATACAAGTGACAACGTTAATCAGTACAATCATCATTATAATCATTTTTGTGATTGCTGTGATCTTTGCAGCGATTGGATATATTTCTGTTAGAAATGCGATAAATTTTCCAATTATTAAATTAGAGCGGATGGCTGGGGAGATTGCAAAGGGTGATTTATCTGTAAGAGTTGAACAGCCAGAGGTAGAGGAGTTAAAAAATCTTACCCATAGTTTAAATATCATGGCGGAGAGAATCAAAGATTTGATAGATGTCAGTATTTCGGAACAAATCAAAGTTCAAAAAGCAGAAATGAGGGCATTGCAAGCTCAAATAACACCTCATTTTTTATACAATACTTTCGATACAATTGTTTGGTTTGCTGAACAAAAAAGACATCAGGAAGTCATAAAAGTGACTTTAGCGTTTACGCAGTTTTTCAGGATATCATTAAGTAAAGGAAAAGATTGGATCACTATAGCGCAAGAGATAGAACATGTGAAAAATTATCTTATTATCCAGTCTATAAGATATGGTGATATATTAGATTATAGTATTGAAATAGAGGAGCAATTAAATGATATGCCTATGCTTAAGCTGCTTTTGCAGCCTTTAGTTGAAAATGCTATATATCATGGTATTAAACATAAAAGAGGAAGAGGTATGATTGCTGTAAAAGCCTGGAAAGAGGGAGAAAGCAGCTATTTTTGTGTTGAAGATACTGGGATAGGTATCAAAGAAGAGCGGTTAGAGGAGCTAAGAAGCATGCTGGCTGATGCAGACAGTCTCCCTGATATTGGTTTTGGCATCTATAATGTACATAGAAGGATACGTTTATATTATGAAGGATCAGATGGGCTCAGCATAGAAAGCACGTATGGTGAAGGAACAAAGGTGTCCTTTAAGCTGCTAGTTATGAAAGGGGATAGAAATGTATAAAGTCTTTATTGTAGAAGATGAATTTGTTATAAGAGAAGGTATACGTAATATGATGAGCTATAATGAGGCTGACTATATGCTGTGTGGAGAAGCAGCAGATGGTGAAATGGCACTTGCTATGATTCAGGAATTACATCCGGATATTTTAATTACAGATATTAAAATGCCATTTATGGATGGATTGGAGCTTTCAAAAATAGTTAAAAGAATCATGCCATGGATTAGAATTATTATATTAAGCGGACATGATGAATTTGATTTTGCAAGGGATGCTATTTCCATAGGAGTGGATGAATATTTACTCAAGCCAGTAGGTGCTACAGAACTATTTTCAGTGCTCAACAAAGTTATTCTTAGATTTGAAGAAGAAAAGAAACAACGGACCAACCTTGAAATGCTTCATAGAGAACTTAATTCATCCGCCTATATTCTTAAAAATCAATTTCTGGATAAGCTTATTATGGGTGCTCTAAGTACAACTAATGCCTTAAGAGAAGCGCAAAATGCCAATATTGATTTAATAGCCAGGTATTATGTACTCATTAATATTGAAATTGATGCCAGCCAAACAGAATATAATGATTTACTCGAGGTTAAAAGCGCCATCAATAGCTTATTTAAAGAGCGGGCAGATCTGATCCCGTTTTTTAGAAATGAAGATAATTTTCTTGTGATAGTAAAAGGCTCTTCTAAAGAAAGTATTGACCAAGGAGCCTATGAGCTTGCCAATATTCTTAAACACGAGTATGAGACAAAAACAAATGCTATTTTAACCATTGGTATCGGCTCTGTAACAGATAGAATCGGAGAAATCTCGAAGTCATTTCTAGACTCTAAAAAAACAATCAAATTTTTAAACAGATTCAAGCAAGGGCAGATTATGGGAATAAATGATATTGAAAAAGACCCCATGACAACAAGTTTTATTATAACAGAAGATCATTCTATTGAGGAAAAACTAAAGTATGCCTCTAAAGCAGATATACCCGATATTATAAGCCATTATGCACAAGGTATCAACAACACCAATACCCAAAGCTTTTTGTTTGCTTACTATATTCTTATGAATATAGTCGTGGTTTCTTCAAGGCTTATTACAGAATTAGGAGGAAAACCTCAAAACATTATACCAGAAGTAGATAATCCAACACTTTTATTTGATTTATCTTCTTCACAAGAAACGTTTACAGCGTTTGTGACCCAGGTACTAGAAAAAGTTATTGATTTTAGGGATTCGTGCCAAGACATGCGTTATGGCAATATTATCAGGAAGGCAAGAAAGTATATCAATGATCATTATGCAAGCGCTATGATTTCTTTAAACACAGTTGCTGCTGAAATTGCCCTTAGTCCCAATCACTTTAGTACTATTTTTTCACAAGAAACAGGCGAAACTTTTATAGAATATCTTACACGAACGCGCATTGAAAAGGCTAAAAGCTTATTAGTGACAACCTCCATGCGTTCAGCAGATGTAGCTTTAGCAGTCGGGTATAATGAGTCCCATTATTTTAGCTATTTGTTTAAAAAAAATGTGGGAATGAGTCCAAGGGAATACAGAATAAGATCTCAACAAGAATATCATAAAAAATTATTATAAAAAAGTGTCAATGTTTTTCAAAAGAGTCACTTTATCCTTCAAGAGGGATAAAGTGACTCTTTTTTATGATAAAAAAATAGCCTTTATAAGAGAATAAAAATTTCATTTAATAAATTAAAGGGTTAAGGTACAGTATTTTTTGGAAAAAGTGTAAAGTTAAAAAACTATCAATTATTAGATGAATTATACAAAAAAAATATCATAATGTACTGAATATACATCAATTGTGTTAAAGGATATACTTTGGATGTAGAGAATAATAAGTTTTTAAAACAATAGGAAATGGGAGGAAACATAATGAAATTTAAGAAATTAACTGCAGTCTTATCATCAATTTTACTTATGAGCACAATATTTGTAGGTTGTTCACAGCCAACAGCAACGACAGAAGCACCAGCC
>JAQSYC010000192.1 GCA_029256345.1 Clostridia bacterium
CAGCAGGATCAAGAGAACCGGGAGCTTTTGATGCGTTATGGAGAGCATATGCAGCAAGTGGTGTCTTCGACCATAGAGTTCTCTATGTTTATGTTAAATGGAGGGGTGGTGCAGGATGAAATCTATACAACAACTTTCACAGGACTTCAAAATAGTGAAAATACTTTTTTAAATACAGATAATACCGGTGAAGAGGTGACTATAGAATCAAGAGACGAAGAGCCAGGTGAAGAGTCCAGCCAGCCGTCAACCACGCAGCAGCAGACCACAAGCCTTTTCAAACTAGATTTGTGGGATGTATTAGCATCGGGAGATAATTACAGCTTTGTAGGTCCAGGGGAAGCGGATACCGTTTATACAGGGTTGAAATCTTCTAAGAAAAACAAAATGGTGCCTTAGTGCCAATTGATGAACCGTCCCTTAGTATTGAGTCGGATATTGTGAAAATACAAGAGACGATGCCGGAGATTCATATTTACATCAAAAACTACACAGAAGATATGATGGATATAACCTTAAAAGGCTCTTTGCTGGAGACGATTCATATTTACAATGAATTTGACGAAGAAGTCAGGCCCGGACAGACCAAGGGCAAAGTAAAGCTTACTTAGCCAAGCAGGTAAGGATGTGAAGTGATGTTTAAGAATCAAAATAACCGTAAAGGGATGTCTTATATAGAAGTAGCCATTTGTTTGTTTGCTGTGTCTATAGTCATCCTTCCTTTGTCTCAAGCTTTTGTTGCATCAGTCAAACTGAAAGAAGAAACCAAAAGCATCAGTCAGAGTACTTTTTATGCTGAGACGTTATTAGAGGAAGTCAAAGAACAGCTAGAAAAAGACCTATCTGGTGTCAGAAAAATGGAAATAGAGTTTGCAGATAAAACACAGATCAATTCATTGACTGATTTTTTTGAATTAGGCACGACTGAGGAGGAACTGGCAAACTTTAGAGAAATGCATGATGCCGAAAGATATGCCTATGAAGTGGCTGTGTGGAATATCAAACACCTTGCATTAACGGATGGAAATATCAGTTTATCTTCATCATTTTTAGCGGACGCGATAAAATTCTATTCAGATGAGACCCATCAATTTTCTGACTCAGACATAGAGCGGATTCCAAAGCTTAAAGTAGATAAACTTTATCAAGGACTATTTAAAGACGAAACATTTTTTGGGAATTTTATTCCAACGCCAATAGATAATATCACACAATCATCTGTTATAGGAGTCAGTACGCTAAAACTCAAAATGAGATCAGATGGTACATTATCTTATGTTGAGTCTGCTGTTCAACAGACTGGAAAGATTGAATTAGCAAAACCAGGAATTATTGGAACGAGCGGACTTGCACAGCAGATTTATACTTATAAAATTAAAAAAAGTGATTCATCAGCAGCGGGAGTTGGGGTTGTTATTATAGATACTAAAGAACTTGATGCAGACGTATTAAAAAAGACTATTTTGAAATTTGACAATGAGGCTCAGATGCCTATTAATCTTAAATTACTGATGAATAAGGCAGATCAAGACAGTATTAATGAAAAGCTACATGTTATTATAGCTGATGCGGAAGCAGATAAAAAAACAACATTAGAGCGTATTACAGAACTGGACCGACAAGAAAATTACATTATTGCGGTGATTGTACGAGAAAAAAATCCAAGAATGGGCCATACGGGCAAAATAGTAAAAACAATGATGGATGTCTATTCCTTTGAAAATAGCCAATAGTAAAAGTAGGGGGTGAAGAGGTGAAAAGGAGAAAAGGCTACTATAAAAAAAATGAAAAAGGTGAAGCAATGCTTATCACCACAATACTCCTTTTAGTTTTGGTGATTATAGTTGGCACAACGATGAATGTATCAGGCATGCAATGGGACATGGCCTATATGCAAAAAAATACCAGCAATACCTATTATTTAGCTAAATCAGGGGTAGAAAAGGGAGTAGATGTTATCAATAAAGCGATACAGTCAAAGATGCCGGATTTTATCGAGGAGATACGCACGGATTACTTGAAACCTTTAACAGATTTAGCAGGGGTGAGGGCAGAAGGACAAAATGCAAGTTTTTATTATTTAAATGATAGCGAGTTAGATGATAGCACTTCAAAAAAGAAAATGCAATATATCTCTGATAAATTATTACTTGAGCCCAAAGTAGTGGCGAATATTTTAAGAGATAAGATCTACGACTATATAGACACAAACCATTTGGATAAAAACATTGAATATGAGGTTCAAGGAGATGGACAAACGGAAGCAGTACCTATCCAAATAGAAATTATGTTTAAAGCACTGGCGTCTGTAGACCCACTTAAACCCCAATTTAAAATAATATGCACGGCTCAGACCAGTGATAGCAGTGATGTTAAGATAGTTGAAGGCATCATAGACATAGAGGTTCCAGAAAACATAGACAATGAAATACACGAAGCCTATAACTGGCTGTATAATCCGCCGGAAATACTTGATAGCGCTGTAACATGTTTTTCGGATGTAGTTATTACAAACGACGCAAAATTGACCATTCAAGGAGATGTACGGGTTAAAGGAAGTACGAGAGAGACCCATACTGAGACGAATGGGGGGAGATTGGTTCCTGTAATTCCTGAAATGGATGAAATAGGGGGAATTATAGCAAGCAATGGCGGGCAGCTAGAGGTCAGTTCTCCTACTGATTTAAGCACAGTTATGCAAAGGCCAGCTACCTCGTATTACAGCAAGAAAAACAGGGTAATAAGTAGTAAATCTTCTTATTTATCGTCCGCGAGCGTTGCTAGCCAAGCAGAAGAAGTGAATTACTCGACAAATACAGGTAGTATTTATTGTATTAACAATGTAGCAACAACTCATGGGTGGGAGCCAAAAGATGAAGCGGATTCTTCTTCCACTACTAAACTTGAGAACTATAATAATGATAGTAATACTAGAAAGAAATCATTTATTTCAGTAGAAGGCGATGTTATCGCACGAACATTAGCTATTTTTGATGATTTTTATGTGGGTGGCTATAATCAAACACCTTTTGGTAGTACAGCAGACAGAGTGGTGACAGGTAATCAAATCAATGTTGACAGCAATGTATTTGTTGATAATGATGTAAAAATAGATAAATATGTAAAAGATAGTAGCATTACCATAGCAGGCAGCATATTTGGTATCTCAAATGGGAATCTTGGGCCTATATTAAAAATAGGAAGTAAAGAATATAAAGATCCTAATTCAAGCAGTGGAATATTTAATAGAGGAACTGGCTCGCTTATTAAGGCTAATGGCATGTTTGTAAATGGGCAGCCCTATATTGATTTTGAAGGAGGACTTCCTTATGCATTGTGGGAGAGCATAGGAGAACCGTTTGAAAATGTGAGAGATTATTATGATATAGCTGACGAGGCGCTACAAGGAACAAATATCTATTTGGATGCTGAGGAGTTTAAAGACATTATTAAAAGAAATAAAATTGAAATTAATACGGCTGAGTATAATTATGCCCCACCAGGCACAAAAATATCAGCATTATTTGGGGAGAATACCACAGGAGAGAGTAAGGCACCATCAGATGCCATCCTTACTAATCAAGCCAATGCGCAAGCCTTCTTTTATAAAGGACCTAAGCCAGAGGCAGGCATTAATCCGCCAGACATAAGAACACGTAATATAGCAATTTATCAAGACCAATATGATAAGAGTAGCTACTTTACAGATCCTAAGGAGTATTATTTGGGTACTCAAACATTAAGAGATAAATCAGATATGTATTTCAAAAATTACTATAATCCCGAATTATTGGGTTCTACTGGGTTTTCAGATCATAATTATAAAGGGTTAAGAGGATATATGACGGCTAAAAGGAGTGTATTCTATGGGGCATTTAAAGAAATTTCCAGCGTAGTTATGCCTCAAATGCTGGATTTCTCTGATAGTATAGGACTATCTAACGTGAGTCGATCTGATGTGATATGGAGTTATGAAACTCCCATACAGATTGTTCAGGGAGGAGATATTAATATTGATGACTACTACATATATGATGAAAGCGATGTCGGGCGCCCTTATCCAACGATTATTATCAGTCATTCTGATGCAGTACTGACGATAACAGGGACTCCTGGTAATTCTTTTAAAGGAGTTATCATTAGTGAGGGCAATGTGCAAATAAAAGGTGAGATTACAATAGAAGGATCACTCATCATAGGGGGAAAGGATCATGGCGGAGAAACTGCTGTAAAAGCAAGAGATAAAATCATGTTAGGGAAAGGTGTAGGGTTAAGCCTATCAGGGGATACCACAAAGGTATCCATTATCCATAATCCAGATATGCTGCTGAAAATGAATGTAGCGGATAAGGTGCTTTTTAGATCGATTTTAGATGCTCTTAAAATCACTCAATTTAAAAATCCACCGGGTACGGATAAAACAAATCTTGCGGCAATACTAGGACCTTACGATACAGGGGATATC
>JAQSYC010000193.1 GCA_029256345.1 Clostridia bacterium
AAAGTAAAGGTCGGGCCTCCTTCTCTGGCTTTTATCGAATTTTCAAATACACTGTTTTCCTTCCAGAACCCGAGGACATCGACTTCTCTGTCCACAAAGTTCAGGGTGGTATCTACCTTTTTGTACATACTCTGCCTCCTAAAGTTTCTTAAATATCAAACAACAAAAAAACTCCTTCATCCATCAACAGGACGAAAGAGCAGTTATAGACTAGCCTTCCGCGGTACCACCTGATTTGTTTCTCCGTATAGAGAAACCGCTCGTTATACCTTTCCTATAAATAACGGTAGGATTCCGTCAGAGCCTACTTGATTTCGGTCTGCCACTCCAAGGGGATTTTTCGTATTTTTTATCGTATGGGCTTGCACCAACCCCACTCGCTGAAAACGCATCAAAAATAGTACTTTTCCTTTTCATTGTGTTTTAAATTTTAAAGATAAATTTATATAGATAATATTATAAAATTAAACACGCCGCTTGTAAAGCCCTAATTCAATATTCCCATATTTAACTGTTAATCACGCACAGAGGAAGAGTGATGATTAACAAGAATAATGGCGATAGAGACTAGAATTAGAGAAATAAAATGAACGGGCAGTAAAGTTTCTCCAGGAATAAAAATGCCAGTTAATAAACTGCCGGTTATGGGAATAATAAATTTAAATATGGAGAGTTCACTGATTTTTCTATATTGCAAAATAGCATACCACAGGTAAAAAGCAACACTGGAAACACATGCAAGATAAAAAAGAAGTCCTGTAGAAAGTGGTGTGAAATGTAGTGAAAAGGGGTTGCCGCCCATGCCAATCCCAACAAAAAACAATAAAACTGAACCAATCAGCATCTGCCAGCAGGTAAAAACTAAAGCCGGGAGGCTTTTGCCTATTTTCTTAGCAATAAACATTGCGAGAGCACTGGTAAGCCCTGAAAGCATCATAAAGCCTTCCCCTATAATAGAAAAACTAAATAGGTTTTCACTGCTCTGGTTTAAATTAACCAATACAAGCCCTGCAAAGCCAAGCACAAGACCTGCTAATTTTTTGAAATTAAGCTTATCATCCTTATAAATCACATGAGCAAGCAGAATAGAAAAAAAGATACTTACTTGGCCAAGGATAGAGGCCTTGATGCCAGAAGTGTTATTAACCCCAATATTAAAAAAGAAATATTGAAGTGTGGTATTAAAAATACCTAAGATCGTTATAAGCATGAGTTGAGATTTGCTTATTTTAAATAAAGGCGCTTTAATAGCTAACCCAAACATCAATAAAATAAAACCTGATAAGATAAATCTTAAACTGATAAAAGTAATGTTATTTGCAAAGTCAGTGCTGGCAATAGACATCTCTTTGTAAATCACTTTTAATACAGGGAAGGGAGTTCCCCAAAGCAGATTGCATAATATAGCTATCGAGGTAGTCACTAACATCACTTTGCCAGCATTTTTTGTCTGCATTCTGGCCAAACCTCCTAAAAAATGAAAATATTTGTAAGCACATGATTTAAATATTTATCTATAGAATGACTAAATATGTTATAATATTATAACACAAGATTGTCGTTTCAGGTAAGTTTATTAGAATATGACTCAGTTAGATGAGTAAAGATAGGAGATATGTCACCGTGGGAACAAGAAACTTAACGTTGTTAACGGACTTGTATCAGTTAACAATGATGCAAGGGTATTATGAAAATGATGTTAATAATCATGAGGTCGTTTTTGACCTTTTTTATAGAAATAATCCTTCAAAGAATGGGTACGCCTTATGTGCAGGGTTAGCACAGACGATAGAGTATATCGAAAATTTATCTTTTGCTGAAGAAGATATCAGTTACTTAGAAAGTCTAAAACTATTTAAAAAAGATTTCCTTGAGTACTTAGGGGGTTTTAAGTTTACAGGAGACATTGATGCCATAGAAGAAGGTACTGTAGTTTTTCCGGGGGAAGTACTTCTAAGAGTTAAGGCCCCCATACTGGAAGCACAGTTTGTTGAAACAGCACTGCTGACTATGATTAACCACCAAAGCCTTATCGCGACAAAGGCAGCCAGAGTAGTAAAAGCTGCAGAAGGAGATACGGTTTTAGAATTTGGATTGAGAAGGGCTCAAGGGCCGGATGCAGGCATCTATGGGGCAAGAGCCGCCATGATAGGTGGGTGCGGAGCCACATCTAATGTCCTAACAGGACAAATGTTTGATGTACCCATTGCAGGAACCCATGCTCATAGCTGGGTCATGAGTTTTGATAAAGAAATAGATTCTTTTAGAGCCTATGCCAAGCTATTTCCTAACAAATGCATTTTACTTGTAGATACCTATGATACAGTGGAGTCAGGAGTTCCTAATGCCATCAAAGTTTTTGATGAAATGAAAGAACAGGGTATTCACTTAGGTTCTTATGGGATACGTCTAGACAGCGGAGATTTAGCTTATTTATCAAAGAAGGCGAGACGTATGCTGGATCAGGCGGGACACACAGAAGCCATTATTAGTGCATCCTGTGACTTAGATGAGCTGCTTATCTCAGATCTTAAAAGACAAGGCGCTAAGATAAGTTTATGGGGAGTTGGAACCAACCTAATTACATCATCAGATTGCCCTTCTTTTGGCGGCATCTACAAATTATCTGCTGAAATCGGAAAAGATGGTGTTTGCATTCCTAAGATTAAAATCTCTGACAACCCAGAGAAGGTGACAAACCCAGGAATCAAAAAAGTGGTAAGAATATATGACAAAGAAACTCAAAAGATTCAAGCAGATATTATAGCGCTTGAAGGAGAAATCTTTGATGAGAGTAAGCCATTAGTTTTATTAGATGCCAATGCAAGATGGAAAAAAATAAAGTTTAAGGCCAATACGTATAGGGTAAGAGAACTTTTAGTTCCTATATTCAGGAAAGGCATAAAGGTCTATGACTCACCGGCCGTCATGAAAATAAGGGAATATGCCGTAGGAGAATTAGAGACACTTTGGGATGAATATAAGAGGCTTATTAACCCACAAATTATGCCTGTTGTTTTATCAGATAGGTTATATGAGCTCAAACAAAAAATGTTGGAGGATTACAAAAAGGATTAGGAGTGATGGCGTGATTGGGAGTATAAAAGTCATAAGTAGTATGGCAATACATTATGTAAAAATGGGGAAGGTTAGAAAAGAATACTTTTATGGCAATCTAAAGCACGACAAAAAAGATAGCAGAAGACATATGTATAAAGTATTACAGCAGTTATGCCGAAATATGATAAAAGCCGCCAATGTGACGGTAGAGGTGACTGGGCAGGAGTACCTGCCTTCGGAAGGGCCCGTATTATATGTGGCAAACCATAAAAGCCTATTTGATATTGTGGTACTTGTAAGCTTGATAGATGATCCATGTATCTTTATAGGTAAAAAGGAAGTAAGCAAAATGCCGCTCATTGGTAAGTGGTTTGATGCGCTCGGGTGTATTTATATAGACAGGGAAGATATAAGGCAATCTTTA
Organism: Clostridia bacterium; assembly: GCA_029256345.1. Classification (GTDB taxonomy): domain Bacteria; phylum Bacillota; class Clostridia; order Lachnospirales; family Cellulosilyticaceae; genus FMMP01. The sequence continues at coordinate 3,485 of JAQSYC010000193.1, forward strand.
CAGGCTATTATGGCAGGGATTGGTGAACTAAAAGGTGGACAGTCTGTCGTTATTTTTCCAGAGGGCACGAGAACTTCTGATAAAGGCATAAAGGACTTTAAGGAGGGCAGTTTTAAACTGGCTTCTAAAACTCGGGTGCCCATTGTACCTATAGCTCTTCAAGATACCTATAAAATTTTTGAGGAAAAGAGACGGGTTCGAAAAGCTAAAGTTTATGTTAATATTGGCAGACTCATCAAGCAGGAAGAGTTAGAAGAAGAGGACAAAAAAGAATTGCCGCGGTACGTACAAAATAAGATAGAGTCTTTATTACAGCAAGTTACAAAGGATAATGGGATAAGTAAGTGATGTAAGGAGGGGGAGGCATATGGTAGAGAAGCATGAAAGTATAGATAATAGTCAGCCAGTAAATGAAATAATAAAGATAGAAATATCCAGAGATAAGATGCTTGGAGTTGTATGGTTTGAAGAACCCAAAAATGGAGGCAGGCAATTATCGGCCGACCAAATAAAGGTTGAAATTGAAAAAAAAGGCATAAATCAAGGGGTAATTTTAGAAGTTTTAAATGAAATAACGAAAAATAGGAGATATGAATATAAGTATATCATAGCAAAAGGAGTTCAGCCACAGGATGGGGAAGATGCTG
>JAQSYC010000194.1 GCA_029256345.1 Clostridia bacterium
ATCCAGTCAGGTTAAAAGGATAGCAGTAGAAGCTGCCACCAGTTTTGGTTGGCATAAATACACAGGTCTATCAGGTAAAGTGATTGCCTTAGATACTTTCGGCGAGTCAGCACCAGCAGACCTCATCTTTAAGAAAAAAGGCTTTACGATACAAAATGTTGTTGAAACAGTAAAAGAGATTTTAGTATAACAAAAAAAAGCCTTTGGAGCCCAAAGGCTTTTTTTGTTATTGTAGTGATTGTATCAGTACTCTTGACAGCTATCTGATTACATTCTATTATCTATATATTATCACATTGCAATATAAGGAGGTCTAAAAATGACATTTAAAGATACTTATCTCACCAATCCCAAACTCTATGATGACACTGCCGAACTCTTAAAAGCACTCTCTCATCCTATAAGACTTTGTATTGTACGAGGACTTATTGAGTTAAATGGCAGCAATGTCACCAATATCTACTCTTGTTTAAACATGCCTCAATCTACTATTTCACAGCATTTGGCCAAACTTAAGAGCTGTGGTATTATTACTGGTTACAGAACTGGTCCCGAAATCACCTATTGTGTTACAAATCCTAAAGTGATTGCTCTCATTACGCTATTCTTTGAGTCCTAAATAAAAAACCTATAGTTTTAGACTTATTGCTCACTCTAAAACCATAGGTTGACCCGTTCGTTACTCGCTTATATTTCTGATAGCTCTTTATAAATTCCTTTCAGCTGATCATAACCCTTTCTAAACACTTGATAGTATTTATCATACTTTTCTGCATCTGCCTCACAAGGTTTTACCGTTTTTGTCACGTTAACTAACGTTTTGCAAGCTTCTTCTACTGTATCAAACAAACCACATCCTACTGCTGCTAATATCCCTGCTCCATAAGCTGGCCCCTCTGAGGCTTCAACGATATTCAGCTCTTCATTAAAGATTGATGCTAATATCTCTACCCAAAGTTCATTTCTTATGCCGCCTCCTGTGATACGCATTTCATGAATAGGAATCTGCATATCTTTTAAAATTTCCAGTGAATCTCTAAGGCCATACCCCACACCTTCCATCACTGCCCTTGTCATATGCCCTCTTGTATGGGATGGTTTGAGTCCTATAAAGACTCCTGTGGCATTAACATCTGCATGGGGTGTTCTTTCTCCTGTTAAATAAGGTAGGAATAACAATCCCTCACTGCCGGCTGGCACCTTAGCTGCTTCTTCTCTAAGTACTTGGTATGGATTTTCTGACTGAATATCTTTATTCACTTCTTCAGTCCACCACTGCAGACTATAGGCAGCTGAAAGCATAACACCCATCTGTGTAAACTTGCCGTTAGCATGATTAAAGGAATGTAGTCTATTTTCTTTATCCACTTTGTATTCATCAACAGAAGCAAACACAACACCTGATGTTCCCAGTGCCACACTTACAACGCCGCTTGCTACAGTACCTGTTCCGACTGCCCCAACTGCCTGATCGCCGCCGCCGCCTATAACCTTTGCCGCGCAGCTTATGCCTAAATCTTTTGCAACATCACTTTTAACAGTTCCGGTCACTTCGTAACAATCATAAACTTCTGGAAGCCATTCTGTCTGGATAGATAAAATATCTATCATTTCCTTAGACCAGCTTTTATTTTTAACGTCAAAGAAAAGAGTGCCTGCTGCATCCGACGCATCTATTTTATAATCCCCAGTTAAACAATATCTAATATAATCTTTTGGAAGTAAAATATGAGCAATTTTTTCAAAAATTTCTGGCTCATTTTCTTTAACCCACATGACCTTTGGCGCTGTAAAGCCCGATAATGCAATGTTACCTGTATACTCAGACAGCTTGTCTCTGCCTATTACATCATTGAGATAATCACATTGTTTTTGAGTTCTCCCGTCATTCCATAAAATAGAAGGTCTTAGAACATCCCCCTTCTCATCTAGCAAAACAAGACCATGCATCTGTCCACTAAAACTAATACCTTCTATTTGATCACCAATTTCTTTATTTTTAGCCATGATTCTTTTAATGGCATCAGTTGTTCCTTGCCACCAATCTTTTGGGTTTTGCTCGCTCCATAAGGGCTTTGGATAACTAAGCGGATATTTGCTGGAAGCACTGTCTACTATAATACCCTTTTTATCCATTACAATTACTTTAACTGAGCTTGTACCTAAATCTATACCTAAATACATCTTTTTGCTCCTCTCTCATTAAAAAACTTTTATATGGATGACTCTTATTCTATTCCCTTAATGCTTAAAAAGGCAGGCACAAAGACCTGCCAAATGTGTTTAATCTATCACTCATTCATAGCAGCAAGTCTTCATACTTGCCTAATCTGTTAGCTTCTCTATTATTTACTAAAAATATATTGGTTAACAATAGATTCTAACATTTCTTGTCTGCCAGATTTAACTTTGATTTGGTCATGTTGTAATGCATATTTTTCAAGAGCCACAAAATCAACTTTACCCTCTACAATATCTTTCCCAATACCTTCATTAAAGCTTGCATAACGATCCTCCTTGAATTTTTCAAGTGCGCCATCTTCTACAAGTTTCAGGGCTACTTTAAAGCCTTTTGCAAAGGTATCCATACCTGCAATGTAGCTTAAGAAAATATCTTCTGGCTCAAAGGAAGCTCTTCTTGGTTTTGCGTCAAAGTTAAGTCCACCTTTACCCAGTCCACCATTTTTAATAACTTCATACATTACAAGTGTTGTATCATAAATATTAGTTGGGAATTGGTCTGTATCCCATCCTAGATTTGGATCTCCCATATTGGCATCAATACTGCCAAGGGCATTATTGATACGTGCTACATGGATATCATGTTCAAAAGTATGACCTGCTAAAGTTGCATGATTGGCTTCAATGTTAAGTTTGAACTCATTTTCAAGACCATATTTTCTTAGGAAACCAAGAACTGTTGCTGAATCTGTATCGTATTGGTGTTTTGTTGGTTCTTTAGGTTTTGGTTCAATCAGAAGTTCTCCTGTAAAACCAATACTTTTCTTATAATCAACTGCCATTTTAAGAAATCTTGCAAAGTTTTCTTCTTCTAATTGCATATTTGTATTAAGAAGTGTTTCATAACCTTCACGGCCACCCCAGAATACATAGTTCTCTCCACCTAATAACTTTGTAACTTCCATCGCTTTTTTAACTTGTGCTGCAGCAAAAGCAAAAACATCTGCTTCACATGTTGTAGATGCACCATGCATAAAGCGTGGATGTGAGAACATATTAGCCGTACCCCATAATAATTTTTTGCCTGTTTCTTTCATAAGTTTATCACAGTATGCTACAATTTCATCCAGTATAGCATTTGTTTCTTCTAACGTTTTACCTTCTGGTGCAATATCTCTGTCATGAAATGCAAAGAAGTCTATATCTAACTTTTCCATAATCTCAAAGCATGCGTCCATTTTAGCTTTTGCAAACTCTATTGGATCTTGTATAGTAAGCCATGGTCTTTCTACTGTGCCGGCTCCAAATGGATCTGACCCTGTCCCACATAGTGTATGCCAATAAGAAAGTGTAAATTTCAGGTGCTCTCTCATTGTCTTTCCATTAATAACCTCATCCGGATTATAATATTTGAATGCAAATGGATTAGTAGATGCTTCCCCCTCATATTGTATCTTGCTCACGTTTTTAAAATATTCTCCCATAGTTACCACCTTTTCATCATATTTATAAATAGCTTATATTTATATTATATGCGTATCTCAAATATTTTTCAATATTATTTTAAAATACTTTTTAAAATCAATTTAAAATATAAATAAAAATATAATATCCCCTTATATGAGTGCTATAACTTCTTCAAATGCCATCAGGGACGCTCCGTATTTTGAGGCTTTATAACCTAATGTTGAAAACTCAATTTTCCTGTTGATTTTAAGCATGCTACATGGGTTATCAATCATAATTTGTTTAATGATAGGTTCTATTTGAGTCTGATATTCACTCATCTCGCCTCCAATAATTACACATTCTGGATCAAAGATTAGAAATACATTATTAAGTGTTAGTACCAAATATTCTAGGTATTCTTCCATCAATTGCTTTTGCTGCAAGAGCTTCGGATTATAAAGTTCAAAAACTTGATCCAGAGTCTCTAATTCTTTTCCT
>JAQSYC010000195.1 GCA_029256345.1 Clostridia bacterium
CACTCAAAGTGCAACTAGCTTTTGGGGAGGCAGTAGTTTTATTTTGAAGTCACGCCTTAGTTTAGTTATGGCGGCGTTTATGGTAGGACTTACAGCGTTCTCAAGACTCTATTTAGGAGTTCACTGGCCAATGGATGTGATAGGAGGTATTTTATTTGGTTTACTTTCTATTTTTATGGCAAATCATATAGTAGGCGAAGATGCCCTTGTCAAGAGAAATCATATCATAGCAATAAGTATAGTGGCGCTGCTTGGCATGGTAATGCCCATAGAAAAAGATTTGGCCAAGGCGATAGCCAGTTTATGGGGAATGCTATGCGGTCTGTATGTAGAGCAAAAACATATCCAATTTGAACCTATTCAAAAACTGAAGGTACAAATCGTAAAAGTGATTATAGGCATGGCTACTATAATCATCATTTATATAGGGCTTAAAAATCTGTTTCCTAAGGATAAACTTTTTGACATGATAAGATATGCAATCCTGCTATTGTGGATTACTGCTGGAGCACCTTATCTATTCAAAAGTATTAAATTCAATGAAGGATGAGTATAGAATAAGCAAAGGATGCACACAATAACTCTACAATCTACTGAAAGGAATAAATCCTATGAATATGAGTATAGAGTGTGAGGTAACAGAGTGCAAATATAACAATGAGTTAGAAAAATATTGTATGTTAAATAAGATTAAAGTTGTTAAGCATGATGGCATTGCAAACAATATAGAGATAACAGATTGTTCAAGTTTTGAAATGAGATAGGACAGTAGGGTATTTTATCTTACTGTCTTTTTTTATTTCTAGGACATTTTAAAATTAAAGTAATAAATAATTGCCCCCTGTCATATAAATAGAGTATAAAAATGATGGGGGGATGGACATGCCGTTAGATAAAAACCATAAATTATTTATGGCAAAAATAATCACTATAATAGCAATAATAGGGATTATATGGACAAGCATAGTTCTTTATAAATACTACACAGGACCGCTATTTAAAATAGACACTTACATGAACCATCTGGTTAGAAAAGAATACGAAAAGATTTATGAGATGTTAGATCAGGAAGAAGTGGCTAATCAGTATACAGCACAAGAAATAACTGCTTATTATAAAAGAGCTTATGATATAGAAAATATTTTAGTACAGATGACAAAAAATAATGATATCGTTTTTAAACATGATTCTCAAAATCCTCAGAACAAGATAGGTTTTTGCAATATTCAATATGTATATTCCAGTCATCAAAAGATTGAACCACTCTATTTTATCAAAAGAAAGGATGGGTGGAAAATTAAATTTCCATTTTTATTATCAGAAGTAAAAATCCATGCCCCTATAGGTTCAATGGTTTATATCAATGCTGTGAAAGTTGAGAACTATGAGAATGAGATTTACGTGGAAAAGGAGGTTTTGCCAGGTAAATATGCAGTCAGAGTAGAATTTCCTAATCAAATGTATAATGATTATAACAAGGTGATTAGTGTTCCAGAGGAAAAAGAAGTTTTTTTGCCTTATGACACGCTAAATGTAGAAATTATGACGATTAAAGATGTTATTGTAGAACTGCAGGGGATTCAAAAAAAGAGTGTAGAAGGAGCAGTCAATTTTAATAATATATTAGAAGGACATTATAAATTAAAAGTGTTTAGTCCTAATGACTACATTAATCCTAGAGAAATGAATATAATGATTGATAAAAATGCCAGACTGTTTAGCATATTTGATATCACTTTATCTGATAAAGGTGAGAACAAATTAAGAGAATTTATAAATGGTTTTTACAAAGGTTATTTGCAAGATATTAAACAGAAAAAATTGGATAACATCATGGCTTATATGAATAAAGATACCCAAATGAATGTTGGCGAAGATTTTAAAAAATGGTTCATTGAAAATAAAGATGTGCGAGATGCAAAAATAGAAGTAGAGCTTCAGGAAGTTAAGATAGATGAAAAGGGTCTTTTACATAGTTCAATCATAGAAATGATAGAATTAACCAATAACGAATTTGACGAATATGAAAACAGAAATGTAGATAGAGACTATAAAATTGTATTGGAATGGGATAGTGTGATGGATATAGGTGGCGACAAGTGGAGCATCTCTGATAGAAAAATCAAACAAAGTATCGTTTCTTATAAAGATGAAGAGGGAAAGTGGGTACAATATTAGAGAATAAGTATTGAATCTTTTGCAAAATTTGATAGAATGTAAGGTATAGCACTATACATAAGTGTTATGAAGTTTTTAAGGAGGACAACAGTGATATACCAGCCTGATTCATCAGATAAATCATCGCTTAGAGGTAAAGTGTTTAATACAGTACGTGAATCCATATTAGAAGGAAAATATAAAGCAGGGGACGTTCTTAGAGAAACGGTGATAGCCAATGAGCTAAACGTAAGCAGGACGCCTGTTAGGGAGGCTATAAGACAGCTGGAGTTAGAGGGGCTTGTACAGTCTATTCCCAATAAAGAAACGATAGTAGCAGGTGTAAGTAAAGAGGATGTACAGGATATTTTTATGATTAGAAATAAACTGGAGGGCCTTGCAGGAAGACGGGCAGCTGAGCGTATTACACAAGAAGAGTTAGAGCAGATGGAAGAAGTTCTTGCTTTGACAGCCTTTTATATAGCCAAAAATGATATTGACCATATCAACGAATTGGATCATAAGTTTCACGATATCATCTATAAAGCAACAAAAAGCAAAATTCTAAAGCATATGTTATCGGATTTCCATTCTTATGTGCAGAGTACAAGAAAAGAGTCTATTGCTACGCCAGGACGTGCAAAAAGACTTTTAGAAGAGCATACGGGTATATACGATGCCATAAGAGAACGGAATGCTGAAAAAGTAGAAATGCTTATTACTAAGCACGTACAAAATGTAACCATGAATATGCATCTCTAAAAAATAAAAAAGGGATGGCACTGATACTGACTGAATGAGTCACAGTGCCATCCCTTTTTGTACTTAAATTAAGGAAGTCAGTTATCTATAAAAGGTTTTGCTTTAAGCTGTGAAAGTCGTAGACCATTTTTTTTGGCTTTTAATTGCCAAGAAATAGCTCCCATTAACATAAAAAATCTTTTGGTCATTTGAGGGTCGGCAAAGTTATCTGTTTCAATGGATACAGAGGGCATTAGGATATCGCCTGCAATTTTTTTAAATTGGTTATATACCTTAATTTTGGATTTGTGATTAAGTGGAATGTCTTTGGTACTCCTAAGGTATTCGCCAGCGCCGATTCCAACACCAAATCGCCAATGAAATCCTACTGATCTGCAAAAATATTGTATGTTATTAAGTGCGTTAATATTTTGTGTTCCACCATAGAAACCTTCATTTACAACGGCGTAACAGCGAGGCATTTTTATGTTCAACAATTCGGAGCTATTGATATAAGACTCAAGGACATAGAGAAACTCCAAGAGGCTTGAAGGGATGCTGTCTATATAAAGAGGAAAAACGAATACCACTACATCGGCCTTTACAATTGCAGAAAATGCTTCCTGAGCATTTGGATTTTGTAAGTGGTCTATTGCTTTTATCTCCACGCAGGGCATATCTGCCAACATTTTTTCTATATTTTTAATAAAATAATGGGAGGTACTCTCACCTGTTTTTGGGCTTCCATTAACAAAACATACATGCATCTTATCGTTTCACCATCCATTCTTTTAACAAACCTGATACTTCTGTAATAATTGAAGATATTTCTGTTTCACTTGAACAAATATAAGTACTGTGACTATCAGAGCAAAAGTTGAGGGCATTTGCAGCAGTAAGTTTTTTGAATGTGAGCTTTTCATCTTCAGCAATAGCATCGCAATAGCCAATAAAAATAAAATATGGGTATTTTTTATAACGGGGTTTATGATGAATTTCGCCATTTTGGGCTACTCTAAAATAGGGCAAAACATTTGGCAAAAGCCTGTCTATGGTTCTTCTGACAGGGGGGGAATAGGTCCCGTAACAAACCTTAGATAAAATGACCATTACATCACTTGTTACAGAAACTTTAGAGATTTCTCTTCCCAAATCGTCAAATACACATATTCCAGGGGTTTTTATCCAACAGTTGAAACAACCACAGCAAT
>JAQSYC010000196.1 GCA_029256345.1 Clostridia bacterium
GGCTGTTTGGGATGCTCTCCACACTCACGACTTATTAACCCGAGATGTTATTGAAAGCTTTGCCAAAAAACACCGAGTATGTCCCTTTGAGCTTAGCCTTGATTTAGCTTTATGGGCGGATATCATCATCTGTGACTATAATTATATTTTTGATCCAACTGTTGCACTTAAACGTTTCTTAGATGCAAAGGATTATGTTCTTTTAATCGATGAAGCCCATAATCTTGTAGATCGGGCCAGAGATATGTTTTCAGCTTCTCTTTCTAAAAAAAATATTTTAAGCACAAAGAAACTGCTGCCTAAGTCTTACACTGCTATAAGAAGTTCTTTGACAAAAATAAATGCTTATTTGTTGGCTATTAAAAAAGATTATTTTGAACAAGGCCTACCTTTTATTAAAAAAGAAGCACCTATTACGATCTATCCGCTCCTTCGTCATTTTATTAATTTATGTGATAAACAGCTTCAACAGGTACCAAGAAATACACTTGATGCTTCTTTGACAGATTTGTATTTTGAAATTTATGGTTTTCTTAAAATCTATGAGTTTTATGATGAAAAATATATTACTTACTCTAGTACTGAGCAGGGTGATGTTGTTCTAAAATTATTTTGCATTGACCCTTCTTACCTTCTTGGAGATACAATGGCTAAATTTAAGAGTGTTATTCTTTTTTCCGCCACACTTTTACCTATAGATTATTACAAATATCTACTTTGTGGCGAAGACTCCGCTGCTATAAAACTGGACTCCCCTTTTGATAATTCCAAAGTCCAAAGATTTATTACTACAAATGTATCCACAAGATATCAAGATAGGGCCAATAGTTATACACAGATATGCCATTATATCAAAAAAGTAGTGGATAATCAGTCAGGTAATTATTTTGTTTTCTTTCCTTCCTATAAATACTTGCTTGATGTCTATAACTGTTTTCTACAAATGTACCCTGACCACCATACGCTTCATGTACAATCTGCCAATATGAGCGAATCTGAAAGAGAGGATTTTCTAAGCCTATTTGCAGAAAACCCCAAAGAAACACATATTGGCTTTTGTGTCTTAGGCGGTATCTATTCCGAAGGTATAGACCTTAAATATGACCGATTAATTGGCGTTATTATCGTGGGTGTTGGCCTTCCTCAAATATGCCTTGAACGTACACTGATTGAAAACTACTTTAATGAGCTTGGTAAAAATGGCTATCATTATGCCTACACCTATCCTGGTATAAATAAAGTTTTCCAGGCGGCCGGCAGGCTTATTCGAACCGAAGAAGATAGCGGTATCATTGTTTTAATAGATGATAGATTTAATACCTCTTTATACAAAAGTTTATTCCCCACCGAGTGGTTCCCCTACTATCTTTGGGGACGGTCCTCTATTTTACCTTCTAGCTCCAGTGACTCTCAGTAAATTTTGGGGACAGTTCTTTATTTTTCTTGTCTCATTTAATATTTTTAGTAGTTTTATAGCAAAAAACAGTATAGCAGATACAAATCGCTCCTTGGCAGTGTACATCTGCTATACTGCTCTTATAATTAATTTCATCTGTTCACCTGATTACCCTGCTACATATTTATTTTGGACATCACAATAAAACCTTTACCTATTGATTTTGTAAAAGTTTTATGCGATTTTTTTGACTAAGTCTTTTATTCCATTTGAAAGTTCCTCATTTTGAATCATCTGGTCAATAGCACGCCTTATACTGACCCCAATAGCCGATGGCTTTACATAGAATAACTCTCCTAGCTGTCTATGACTTGTCTTGCCCGCAAGTGCCATAACATATATGCAAATATCCCTTTGCCTCCCATACCTTTTATTATTTTTCTTTAATAAGTAGAGGTGATGAATATTCAAATATTCTGATACATTTTCAAGCATCTGTATCATTTTTTCTTCGTTTATTACTCTATACTCTCTCTCTTCTCTTATTCGCACACTTCCCGATTCTATTGTCGCAGCTATTTCTTCTATATTTTTTTCTCTAAGATATTCGGAGTATAATTTTTTACTCTTCTCATAATCATTGGAGAAATAACCTAGTATACGTCTGCTATCCACTATTTTCCAAGGATCTTCTGCCCCCAAATAGATGCCGGCACTGCTCCATTTATGATCCTCGGCATTTCTGACCATATTCGCTTCAACAGGATTTCGATGGATGTATCTTGATACTTCCGAAAAATAGGCATCGTTTTTAACCATAAAACTTTTAAATCTATCTTGAAAGAGGTGCCCACAGCAATTATATTTTTTGTTAAAATAGATAACATAGCTTAAATTGAACCCCTTCATTACATCTGAGATATCTTGCCCCTTGTCATATATGAGCAGATGGACATGATTTGTCATAAGACAGTAACTATACACTTCTAATTGATAGGCTTCTTTATACCGCTTTAGTCTTTTGAGGTATTCCATTCTATCATACTCATCTAAGAAAATATCCTGCTTATTATTTCCTCTTACTATAATGTGATAAACACTATCTGGATACTTCTCTCTAGCTTTTCTTGGCATACATTTCACCCTTTTTCATAGAGCATAGCCAAAAATCTCCATTTAATATCTTATCCTAATAAATTTTTCTTTAATTTTATCTACCGACCGTCTCTCTTGCCTCTCTTATTCTTCAGTTTTAAAGAACCGTCCCCAATCTCTGTACTCCAACTTTAAAGAACCGTCCCCAGCTACCCAGCTTACTGAAGGGTGCCGGTGTTTTGGATGTCTACTGTGGTGTTAAGTTGTATGGGGAGTGCTTTATAGGCGCCATCGTTCCATGTGTCTTTATAATTTTTCCATTCTTTTGGGTGTTTGCGGTACATCTCAAGTCCAACTCCTAAAAAATCGATTCCTAGTTGTTTGGATTTTTCAAGTGTTACGTCCATCTGTCTTGTTATTTCTTTTTCAAGTAGCTTCGTTATTTCTTTAATGCTTTGTTCATTGAATATATTTTCGTTTTCTGAAGACAGGTATTCCGTTATATCTCCCTTTACATCTACATCGATAGTGCAGCTCCATATACCACTGTCTTTGTTGAATTTCAACTTGCTCTGCTGTTCTTTGATAAAATAGGTCAAATACTCCCCTTTATAATCAATAACGATAGGCACTTGTCTTATATTTCCTTCAATGAACAGTTCTCCCCTTACCTCATCTTTATTAAGCCATGTCACAAATTCATAGTCTTTAACCAGTGCTGCTCCACTGATTTCCATGATTCCCCCTTCATCACTTTTTATAATAGGCAGAGTGGAGACGCCCGTATCCTGTATTTCCTTTATGAGATTTCCTAAAAGTTGCCCCTTTGCATAACTCACCGGTCTTTCTTTGTTGTTAAAGTATTTCATAACATACATACCCACTATAGGATTTTGTGAATTTTCAGCTTGTGTCAAATCCCCTGCTTTTTCCTTTGTGGCAAGGACCATCACACTTCGGCCTATTTTCATATCTCTTAGGAGCGAATCTACTGCTGATTTAAATAAATCTTTATCCTCCAAAATTTCTTTTCCTAAAATCAATGCTTTGGTATGGCTGAATGTAATGGTATTTTGTGTTTTTGTCTCCACTTCATCTATACTCGTTGCAATGGTGGGGCTGATGGTCATAATATTGGTTTTTACATTCTCCGCCAAACTATCTCCTCCAGATAATTTCCCAATATCCGGTATACCATATGTGATTTGGTAGCTTCCCCATTTACCGTGGCCTTGACTTGAATCTGGCTTTGGATTTTTATCTATCGCAATCTCCAATATTACATGCCTCTCATTGATTTCTACACTATCCCAACAACCAGTTAATACAAAAGGCAGGGTAAGTAGCGCAAACCACTTTAACTTATACATTAGCACTCCCCACCTTTCTCACTTTAGCTATAATCAATAGCACGATAGGCACTGGCGCCAGAAACCAGATTCCAAAGTAATATTGAAAACGGATGTAATATTTATAGGCGTCTACTAAACTCTCGGGAAATATTGATATGAAATATACAATCGGGATAATAGGCAGTATAAACACATTCTCTCTCTTAAATTTCAACGTTCTGCTTGCTATAAGAGAGGTAAAGTA
>JAQSYC010000197.1 GCA_029256345.1 Clostridia bacterium
TTAGTTTTTGAACCAAATCATCCACTTCTTGCATCTTATCTTTATAAAATTTATCTTTTGTTTTAAATACAGGCCGACTGACAAGATACTCCAGCTTTTCCTTTGAGTATTTGAGCTTTTGATGCATCATGTAGTTCAAAGAAGCGGCATACCTTTTAACGACTTCACCAAGTTCCGTCTGGGCTGGAAAAACAATTTCTGCTGCCGCCGAAGGCGTAGCAGCTCTTTTGTCACTGACAAAATCAGCTATGGTAAAATCAATTTCGTGTCCCACAGCCGAAACAATAGGAATGGCGGATTCAAAAATGGCCCTGGCCACTTTTTCTTCATTAAATGCCCACAGATCCTCAATGGATCCTCCTCCTCTGGCTACTATAATCACATCTACAAGACCCTCTTCATTGGCTTTTTGGATAGCTTCTACAATCTCTTTAATGGCCAACTCTCCCTGTACATGGGTTGGATAAATACAAAGCGGTATAGCTGTGTTTCTCCGGCCAGCTACTTGGACGATATCTTTAATGGCGGCACCTGTAATAGACGTAATAACCCCTACTTTCTGAGGAAAAGCCGGGATTTCTTTTTTATGCCTTACATCAAATAACCCTTCCTGATCAAGGCTTTTTTTAAGAGCCTCGAATTTCTCATACAAAAGGCCCTTTCCTTGCTTTTCGATATCATGGACGTAAGCTTGGTAAGCTCCTGTTTTTTCATAAAGTGTAATCCGGACCCGTGCATAAATGCTGATGCCATCCAAAAGTTTAAAACCAAGTCTTGTGGCATCTCTTGCAAACATCACCGCACTGATGCTTGCCCGTTCATCTTTTATTGTAAAGTAGATATGGCCTGAATGATGGTATTTACAGTTAGAGACTTCTCCCTGTAACCATAAATCTCCCAGCATATAGTCCTCTTCTATTAATCTGCTGACATAGGCATTAGCTTCCCAAACAGATATGATTTTTCTTTTCATCGTTACGCCTCTATGATTTTAATAACATTACCTAATATACCATTAATAAACTGTGGCGATTTGTCTGTACTGTACGCTTTGGCTATTTCAAGTGCTTCATTAACGACCACTTTTCTAGGGATATCCTGTTGCCATTTGAGTTCATAGGTTGCCAGTCTCAAAATACCAAGATCCACTCTAGCTATTCTGCTAATGGTCCAGTTGACCGCACTCTTTTCTATCAGCTTATCTATTTCATCCAGATGGGTCAGTATCCCATAGTATTCATCTTCTATAAACTTAATGACTGCTTTATTACCTTTTTCATCTTTTTCTTTAATTTCATTTAATTTTTCATCAAGCAACCGCTCTGTGTCTTCTCCATTGTGAAAGGTCGACTCATACAGCATCTGCATAATGAGCTCCCTGGCATTACGTCTAGTCATTTTTTCCTCCTTATTAAGTTAAGCTAACCCTGGCTTTTTAGGCATCAGGATTAGCTTATCTGGTACTTCTCATTAAGCTTGTTTTTCTTTGTCGAAAAAAACACCAACCACATGTACACTCACCGAAGCTACCTGTAGGCCTGTCATGGTTTCAACTGAATTCTTTACCTTTTCTTGAACTTCTAAACATACCTTTTGTATTTTAACACCATATTTCACTGTTGCCATAATATCTATAAAAACTTCTCCGTCGCCTACCTCTACTTTGACACCTCTTGGTCCCTTTTTACGGCTAATAGCTTGAACAAAATCATTTTTTGTTGGTGCTGTACTGACCATGCCTTCTACTTCTAAGGTTGCTATCTCTGCTATGACTGCAATAACGTCGTCTGCAATTTGAACCTGATCCATTTCATGTGCCTGTTCTATACTCACATTTACTTGTTCGTCCACACTCCATACCTCCTAAATGATATCTTATCCTATTCTCTTATTATATACAAAAAGTCTAGGTGTTGCAATTTTATTATTGAAAAAAGACTGACTTTAAAAGTCAGCCTTTGCTATTCTACTGGTTTACTTCCTCTTTTGCAATACCTTTAAGAGGAGTAATTTTAATTTTACCTACACTATAACCCGTTTTTCTGTTGACAATTTCTTCAATCTGAGCAATATCAGACTCGGATAGATTTTCTTTATTAACAACCACATCCACACTGTTATCATCTATTCTCACATAAACTTCTTTAAAGCCTTTGGCTCTAAGAAGTGCTTCAGCACTGCTTTCCTTCTCGATACGCTCCTGAATAGCCAAAAGGTTTTCTGCTGCCTTAGATTTTGCTTCTTTGTCAAGATTTTCATTAGCCACATATTGGGTTAACTCTTCAACTTGCATGGCTCTGCTTTGCTCTCTTAATATCTTTTCTTCAACAAAATAACTAACATCCATATTTTTATCTACTGCTACTATATTTTCCTGGCCTGATCCAGCGCTGTCAGCTATCATCGCATTCTTTTTTGTAATGATTGCTGCAAAACTTTGTGGTTCTTCACTATGTGTTGCTGCCACTGTAGGGTCTACTGCTGCTGGATCTGTCACCGTAGGATCTGCTGTCTCAGCATTGGCCTGATCTGCGCTGACTGTGCCGTTTACGATGTTTTCTGTAAAAAGTTCTGAATCCATGTCTGGCGGCAATGTCTCTATTTCATCATATCCTTCAAAGAAGTCTTTTTCTTCTACGATGCCTTCCTGGCTCATGTCTGTTTCCTGAACTAAATGGGGCTCAATCCCGCTTGCATTATCTTTGGTGTTTAAATAAGCCGCTATGGCTATCATAAAGACAAGTACCGTAATAATAATTTGATTTCTTTTAAACGTAAACATCTTATATCCCCCTTATTTTTGCTTTTTAAATACTGATACTTTATGTACTGGAACACCCAGCAGACCCGATACCGATTCGATAATCTGACTCTTTATCTGACTGCTTTCAGCTCCCTCAGCTAATACAAGGACTCCTTCTATTTGAGGTTTGTTTTCCTGAATGATGAAAGGAGTGTTGCCACTTTGAAGAATAATCTTGTTGTGCGTATCATTTTGTTCTGTTACTCTGATGCCGCCTGTCTGATCCTTTTCTTCCTGATGCTGATAATTTTGTGTTTTTTCCTCTGCTAATACCTTTTCTTCATTAGAAAAGGTTGTGAGCATTACATTGACCTGACCAACCCCCTCCATTTTTTCTAAAATATTTTTTAGTCTTTCT
The DNA here is from genome assembly GCA_029256345.1 of Clostridia bacterium. Taxonomy (GTDB): domain Bacteria; phylum Bacillota; class Clostridia; order Lachnospirales; family Cellulosilyticaceae; genus FMMP01. Next base: position 3,162 of record JAQSYC010000197.1, read on the forward strand.
TCCAGCCCCTCTTCATAGCTTAAAGCATCGTGAGAATCATTTAATATTGGAGTCTTTTGAGCTTTATTATCGTCTTGCGGTTTCTTTGTAGGTATAAAGGTAATGGCTATCCCCAATATTGCTATGCCTATTGCTAAGCCCAAATATTTTTGCTTCTTAGTATCCTTTGCATCCTTTAAAAATTTGTCTAGCATTACTCCGCCTCCCTTTTAATTCTTCTGTACTGTAATATATATATTACGGTCTTGTACATTATAGAAGTTTTCAAGACAAGTTTTTATTTTAATTTTTAATTTTTCCTCATCACCACTGAGGGTGTCACTCTTTTCCCCTATTTTAATACTAGGGATGGTAATCTTTCCATCCTCCCCATCAGTTCTAGCCCCTATGAGCAGATAAAGCTTCTCGATCTGCTGGTGACTCTCATCTTTTCCCCATTCAATCTCCACCTTTTCCACCTCAACCTCTACCTCACTTTCAACTCTGTGCTTAATGCTTTCCTCGTACGCAGATTTTAGAATTTCCTGTTGCGCTCTAAGCTGCTCTTCATAATCCAGTGCACCGTTTTCATAATCTATATTTTTACTGAGTTCCTTTTGATAATAAGCCACATAGTCATCATAGGTCTTGCCTTGTACATGGATCACCTGAACAACCGGCTTAATCAGGGTGTAGATAATGATACAGCCTAATACAAGCTTAATGTATTTTTTGTAGCTGGAATCTGGGAAGATCATTTCAATAACGATTACAAATAACATGATCCATATGAACATCTGCATATATTCTTTCATGGGTTTCCTCCTACACCATATTTCCGCCTATACTGATACAGATAAGCAGTACAACAATGCATAGTATCGTGACTATTCCTACACAGCTCATAATGAACTCACAGCCTTTGGCCAGCTTTGATGCAATACC
>JAQSYC010000198.1 GCA_029256345.1 Clostridia bacterium
CTCCTGCTCTTGCAAATTATGATATTCTCCTTGTTTTAAATAAGTTTCGCAACAGGTTGCTTCTGTTATACGGGCTTTATTTCCTCCTATATTTAAGATGTGGGCACTACAAATTCCTTTTCCATTGTAAGAACAAGATCCTACACTGCAGCTTATTCTGGGCATTTTATGTTCTCCTTTTCATCTATATTTTGGCTCTATTAAGCTTTTAAAAGTATAGCTTTTCTCAAACCATCTATAGAATTATTATGAGTTAGTGCAGTGATTTTTATGCTTTATGTCTTTTGAAATGATATCCTAATTTTATATTTTTATTAATTCTTTTTACAGTATAAAATCAATATGAGTTAATTTATATTAAGATTTCTTCTTTAATAATTGTTGTATGACGGATAGAATAGCTACAGTGATTACCATTATAATGGCTTGATTTAAACTAACCGATAAATCATTCCTTACTTTCATCAATACAAGTATAATTTCTTGAACTATTATGAAAAACAATAAGTATAATTCATTTTTAACTATATTTTTTATTATTGATCTCAAAAACATTACCTCCAAATCAAACGATATTGCTAGCTAGTTCTATTGTAAAGGGGAGTACCTTTATTAAGATTAAGCCACAAAAAGGTACTCCCATAGCAATGTACAGTTTTTTGTTACTTATAGCATCTTTTGAGTTCCGCATGGGGTCTGGGAGAAAAATTTTCATCTTTCCGTCGTCTGGCTCCAAGTCAAGCTGAAAATTCCTCTCTCAACCCTCTGCTATATTTCTGAAAAATGAGTGTGATTAAAAATAAAACCTCATGATCTCAGCTTTCAAAATTGATGAAGAACGCTTTGAAGTTCTTTATAGTACCCAAGCTTCAAGACCTAATACGCCTGTTACTATCATCATTGGTCTTCTTATCTTAAAAGAGATGTTGGCTGATACGTATATTTCATAAAACTTAAAGCATACTTTTTAATTTCCTTCTCTCCTTTCGTATACCATTATAAGCATTATAGCTATCCCTGCCAATGAACCTATCATATATAGACTGTATTCATATAAGTCTAACATCATTTTTACACCTTTATAATCAAATTTATTAGAAAAAGCGGTAACTGTTCAAGCATAAGTTGTAATATCTCCTTTTATTAAATCATAAATCCTCCTCTTAAAAATCATTGGAAAGGAGATATTACAATTACAAATAATTTGATTTTACGTTAAATAGCTAGAAAACAATAACTGTATTTAGGTTTATGGCTTAATAAACAGACGAATCTCCTATTAGCCCTTATCAGAATAACTTCCTTATATGGTTTTTTAAAACATTAAATAAATGAATTATTCTTTTATAGATATAAACTTCTGTGAAAAAAGCGTGTAAATGTTTTTTCCCTCTTTCAAAGCCAAATTAAAGGATTCAAAATCACACGCCTGCTGTGGATGGGGTATAGCAATAAAATAAAATGTTGCATTGGCTACAATATCTATATCTGATAGCACCACTTGAACTACAGTTTCCTCATAAGGTTTTAGTGAAATACCATTTCTATAATCAAGAGCATTTGTCATTATTATACCTTCAGAGATCACACCAATCCAATATGTTGTTTCAAATAGAGAATCATTATACAGGTAAAGATCATAATATTGTATATCTTGGGATACTATGTTATTTTGACGTATTTCATAAGGCGGCTGCACCTGTGAAGGGAAGGCCACAAACTCTATAGATTGAGCTATATTTGGTAATAATGTTGTATTGTCAGAATCTAAAACTTTAAGTAAAGGTGTCTGTCCATTTAACGCCTTCCCTCCTTGTGAGTTATGAATTGTAAAACGCATATCTACCTCTTGAGTCAGAATTTTCCGAGGAGATTCATAAATTTTTTCAATAATAAACATTCCAAAATGATGTCCCTCACTTACTTTTGAAAAATCAATAAGTGCAGTAGCTTTACCTTCTTCCGCTTTAAGTAAAAGCATTTTTATTTCTGTACTATTTTCTGATAAATGATATTGTACACCATCTATAAGTAGCATGATCTTATAGCCTATAATATCCATATCGGTATCACTGATTTCCAATGTATACTTATCTTTACCATTATACTCAATATGTCTTGAAGGTAAGCTTTGATTATAATGGTCTAGCATTTTAATCTCAAAAATACTGTCATTATAAGTTTCATTTTCTTTTGTAATAGCCTTTTGGTCTTGGTTATAAAGAAAAAAACTATACTTATTGCATCCATTTAATAAACATACAATAAATATACCTAATACAATATTCAACGTACATTTTTTAAAATACTGAATCATATTTTATTAATCTCCTTGTATGAAAATAATAAAAAGATGCTATCTAAACAATAGATAACATCTTTTCAAGAGTTTATTTATAGTCGTAATTACTATGTTCTATCATTTCAAAACCACTATGTTCAAATCTATGATAGCCCTTTGCCATTGATACACTTGAGTCACTTCCAGATGCCTTCTCAACCATAACATCTGAAGAATGTGATTCTGTTTTACTATTACCTACCTTATATATGTATTCACCATTACTATCTTTGGTATAAAGAGAACCTTTTACATGAATTGAATCAATTTCAATTGGGAGTCCATTTTGATCGCGAGCCATAGATTTAGCATTTACTGCCCATTGACTCACAGGTAGTTTAATAAGCTCCACACTTGATTTTGCTTTTGAGTATTTACTTGAACTTGCATTAAAAAATCCTAGAAATTGATCAAAAATATTAGCTTTATATACAGAGACAGTATCTGTAACGGTAGCTTCTGCATTAATTGAGATGTCTGGATCTAGTGCTTTTTCAGAGAGTGTCATAGTATTTGCAAAGGTACCTATACTTGACAATAAAATTGTTCCAACGATAATAAGCGAAGATAGTTTTTTCATAATAACCTCCATTATATAATTTTTCATTACAACCTATATCTTATAACTTTTGTTTTATACTCCTAAAAATTTCAATAAAATGCTTAAAATAATTTGCATTCGTTCTTCTAAATAGCATACTATTTAATCCTTTTAAACTGATTTAATTCTTTAGGTACTACTGGCTGATACGCAAACCAATTACACGTTGTATTTGCACTGAGAAACACTGTGAAAATAGCTAGCTGTCCTGCATACTTCATAAAACTTAAAGCGTACTTTTTAATTTCCCTCTCCTCCTTTCATATATCCCCATCATAAGCATGATAGCTATCCCTATTAATGAACCTATCATATATAGACTGTATTCATATAAGTAAGGATGAAATAAGCTTATTAGGGCTATGATTCCCAAACTTGTACTCAATCCTCTTGTTATGTGTTTATATCTTATCTTTTCAAGTTCGTTAAGAGGATTATTACTATGCTCTAAAGGTGAAAACTTATAAATGATTAAAAGACTGAGGCTCAAGCAAATCACTACTATTTCCTTAGCATTTACAAACTCTACAGCATTTATAAGTAGCAGTGTAGATAGATAGAGGCCCATAAAAGTCATCAAACACCTGATATGATTTTTGGCATGATATCCACCGGCAAACTGTCTTATACTGCTATAAGTTATTAGAAATACCAGGCTCTGCAGTCCCTTGCCGCTTATAAAACCAATGGCTGAAACTGCTCCTATGTTCATCAATGAAGTTATCAATGTCGCAAACCCATAGACATAAACTCCATACTCTTTTTCTTCATTGATGAGTTGATTCTTTACAAGTGCTTTTGCCATTAATTCTGAGCAGTATTTAATCATTTTCTTCTTCTCCCCTTTGATTTAAATCTAACATTATTTTTTACACTTTTATACAGTTCTTGTCTAAGATGTCATTTGAGGGTGGCAGTGGCAAAACAATTTTGAGATAAAACTCGCTTTCTGTATAATCAACTACCATCTCTCCTTCATATTTATCCAAACACCTTTGGATATTTTTAAGACCTAGCCCATGAAGAAAAGAATCTTTTTTATGGGTGATGAGCTGGCCGCTTTTTTGCTTAATTGTATGCGCTTTAGTATTTTTGATTTTAATGACTAAAAACTGCAAAGCATTTCCAAAAATGCTACATAAATCCTGATCTGTCACAAATGAACATTGCTTTAAATCTAAACCAACCTGAAACGCAATATCCTCTTTTTCACACAAAAGACTTTTTTGCCTAAGCAGTGTATCCACTACTTTACTGCCTGTATGAAAAACCTGCTTAACAGACGACATTTCCTTTTGTAACTCCTGTAAATAAGGACTAAGTTCTTGATGGTTTTCAGCTAGTCCTATCATACATGCCATATGATTATTCATATCATGATAAAGTTGTCTGATCTTTTCGTGTTCTTTTTCAAGCTGCATATAATAGTTGTACTCAGCTTCTTGTTTGTCCTGATAACTTTTGTCAGCCAGTCTATTTTGATACTCTCTAGTCATTTTTCTCATAATGATAATTAAGGATATATTGGCTAAAATAATAAGCAGTGTCATGACTGCTGCAACTAAGTAGTATCTTTGTGTATCACTATCTATAATAGGGGCATACCCAAAGATAAATAGCAGTACCAGACTATTAGTGGCTAAAGGCATCACGATATAAATGATTTCATATTGGTTTTGTTGTATGGATATTTTAAACCTTTTATAAATTAAAGCACCACTTATCAGTAGCCCTTTAGCTAAAATAATAAACACTAATTTTAGCAAATTATACTCTAATAAGAGCATATGATTTTCTAAATGCCAAAATCTGATGATAAATCCCATCACCAAACTCTCACTTCCAAGAGCCAGCATCCAAAACAAGGCTGCTGCAAGTAGGTTATTCACCCAAGAAATCTTATATGCCAGCTTGCCAAAGCAACAACTCAAAACTATAAGAATACAGGCCTTTAATGAAGGGATGACCTGCCACAAATTAAGCATAGTCTCAATCCCTACCATACTTATAAAAAATATAATGTATATTTTCTTTCCTATTTTAGGTACACTGCCACTATCTAAAATAAGCTTAAAGACCAACCACTCAATAAATGCACTTATCCAAAAAATAAGTGCCCATAAAGGCCAGCTCTCCATTATAAATTCTCCCCTATTATTCTGGCTAACTCTTTTCTTAAAGCCTGCATTTTTAATCGGCTTACAGGCAGTTCTTTATCTTTAATCAGTACCGTTTCCTTAGTTATGCCTTCTACATAACTTAAATTGACCAAACAAGCCTTCTGACATCTAAAAAAATGTTCTTTCTGTAATTCCTTTTCAATAGAACTGAGTTTCATATAGGTACTATAAGTGTGATGGGTTGTATAAATATGGACTTGTCTGCCATAAGTTTCAGCATATACAATATTCCCCACTTTCACCCTATGAGACAACTGTCCGCTTCTTATCCATAGATATTTTTCTTCTCTGCTTATGATGCCTTCAATACATGGGGTAATTTGTTCCCGAAAGGTGTCATACGCAATAGGTTTTGTCAAATAACGTCTAGCGTTGACCTCATACCCCTGCTGCATATACTGCCTTAAACCTGTGGTAAAAATAATTTCGACATCCTTATCAAAGGATCTTATTTTTTTAGCTGTATCCATGCCAGACAGCTCTTTCATTTTGATATCTAAAAAAATAAGATCCGTATGACTTGGATAATGATTTAACAAATCTTCTCCTGCTTCAAATTCCAAAATTTCGTAAATAACACGACATTCATTAAGAAGTGTCTTTATATAGTCCTTGATCTTATCTCTTTGTACTTTCTCATCTTCACATATGACACATGTAAGCATCGCAAAGTACCTCCTCATTTCATTAAAATAACATCATATTTGTAGTATAAAAATGATAGCCCATCTGTTTCTTTGATAGCCATTAACTTATTACCATAATTATACAACATATTTTGAATGTTAATGAAAAAATAGTACGAATAGCGGTCTAATCGGTATGAATGGTATAAAAAATACAG
>JAQSYC010000199.1 GCA_029256345.1 Clostridia bacterium
ATACACTTACAGCTACACCTTCTATGTATTTAGGCTCTTGCCGTTTCAAACTGCCCACCTGTGAAGATGCAGAAAGCATCTACACTTCTCTATTTGATTTTTTTGAAAGCAATGCTATCACCACCGTCTTTTATATAGGCGGCAACGATTCTATGGATACGGTTCTTAAACTGTCCTCTTATGCAAAATCCCATAATAAACCAGTTAATATCATCGGCATCCCAAAAACCATAGATAACGATTTGCCTGTTACCGACCATACCCCCGGCTTTGGCAGTGCTGCAAAGTTTGTTGCTACAAGTCTTCTCGAAATAGCCCATGACACTTATATCTATAACATCCCCTCTGTCACTATTGTAGAAATCATGGGACGAAATGCCGGATGGCTTACAGCTTCCGCCGCACTTGCAAGAACCAGCTACAGTCCTGCTCCAGACCTCATCTATCTCCCTGAAGTGCCTTTTAGTACTGATCAGTTCATAGAAGATGTAAAGCGGATAAGAAAGCTGCGCAAAAATGTTATTATTGCCGTTTCAGAAGGCATTAAGGACAGTGATGGCCATTACATCTCTGCAAGTACTTCTACTTTAGATGCTTTTGGTCACAAACAGCTCTGCGGAGCCGGCAAAACACTGGAAAATATCTTAAAACCGGTTCTTAAGTGTAAAATCCGTTCAATTGAACTAAACGTGCTCCAGAGGGCTGCTTCTCATATAGCCTCTGCCACTGATTTAAATGAAGCTGTTCTGATCGGGAAAAAGGCTGCCCAAATCGGTGCGGCGGGCGAAACAGCCCAAATGGTATGTTACCACAGAACTAGCAGTGCACCTTATACTATAGAAATTGGACATCATGCCATTGAAGAAATAGCTAACAAAGAAAAAAGCGTCCCTCTTCATTGGATTTCAGAAGAACACAATGATATTACCCCGGCTTTTATAGCGTATTTGCAACCTCTCATTCAAGGAGAACCTGAAATCGCTTACAAAAATGGTATTCCTCTTTATGCGGATGTGACACACCTTCATCAAAAAGATTATTTTTAATTAAAAGTCGTTTTTCAGCATCCTCTTTGGCCTCTCACCGGTCAGAGAGGATGTTATTTTTATGCACTTTTTATAATATTTATAAATATTCACTAGAACTTTCTCCATGTTCATACCGTTAGCTGATTGACATCTCTAAAATGATAGGTGTACAATAAATTAAGAAAATTATGGTGTGATGTATATTTATAACTATTTTTATTAAAATTATAAATAATAATCTCATAAATATTAAACTTCTGAGGAGGATTTCAAATGATTATTGTAATGAAGCATAATGCAACTCAAGCTGACGTTGAACAAGTTAAAAACGAAGTGACCAAAGCCGGACTCATGGTGAACATATCAGAAGGTTCTCAGGTAACTATCATTGGTGTTGTTGGTGATAAAACAAGACTTAGCAGTGATTCTATCTGTGCACTACCTGCTGTTGATAAAATTGTACCGGTTACTGAATCTTACAAGCTAGCTAACAAAAAGTTTCATACTAAGCCCTCTGTGATTGACCTTGGCAGCTGCAAAATCGGCGGAGACCAGTTAGTCATTATGGCAGGACCTTGTGCTGTAGAAAGCAAAAAGCAGCTTTTTGAATCGGCCGAAGCTGTAAAAGCTGGAGGTGCTACAGTCCTTCGCGGTGGTGCTTACAAACCCCGTACCTCCCCTTATTCCTTCCAAGGTCTGGAAGAAGAAGGTCTTCAATACATGCTGGATGCAAAAAAAGAAACTGGACTTTCTATTGTATGTGAAGTTACCAGTATCCATGCTGTCAATACTGCCGCAAATTATGTGGATATCCTCCAAATCGGAGCCCGTAATATGCAAAACTTTGAACTCCTAAAGGCTGCTGGAAAAACAAATCTCCCAGTTCTCTTAAAAAGGGGCTTGTGTGCCACTATTGAGGAGTGGTTAAATGCCGCTGAATATATTATGAGTGAAGGCAATCAAAACGTTATTTTATGTGAGAGAGGAATTCGCACCTACGAAACGGCTACTCGCAACACCTTAGATATCAGCGCAATTCCTGTGATCAAATCAAAGAGTCATTTACCTATTATTGTAGATCCAAGTCATGCCTCCGGTAAAAAAGAATATATCGCAAGCTTATCTAAAGCTGCTATTGCTGCCGGTGCTGATGGACTGATGATCGAAGTTCATCCTAATCCAAAAGAGGCTCTCTCTGATGGACCACAGTCTCTAGATCCCCAAGAGTTCAAAGTGCTTATGGAAGAACTTAAAATGATAGCTGCCGCTTGTAATAAAACTTTTTCATGACGATAGGTATTATTGGTTTTGGTTTAATTGGGGGATCACTTGCTAAAGCCATCAAAAAAGTGCATGCTCAAAACAGTTATATTATTGGCTACGATACGGAAATACTGTACACTAAAACGGCCTATGAAGAAGGGGTGATAGACAACATCGCTACCAATACCCAAAGTGCATTTGCTAACTGTACGGTCATCTTTATATGTACCCCCGTATCGCTCACTTATAAAATCATAGAAGATTTGTTGCCTCACGTGGCAAAGGACTGTATCCTGACAGATGTAGGCAGCACAAAATATAATCTTGTGTGCAAAGTCAATGAGCTTATCAAAAAAGTAGATAAGAGGGTTTATTATGTAGGAGGACATCCCATGGCGGGCTCAGAAAAGTCTGGTTACCTAGCTTCCTCACCCTATTTGTTTGAAAATGCCTATTATATGTTAACCCCTGTAGGTGATACGCCTGAATTTATATTATTTATTCTTCAGAAAATGATTGAAAGAATTGGCGCTATCCCTCTTATTTTATCAGCCTCCTATCATGATTTTGCCACTGCCACCATCAGCCACTTGCCTCATATTGTGGCCAGCAGCTTAGTGCATGTTGTGAAGGAAAATGACGGAGACAAAAAACATCTTCACGCTCTGGCCGCTGGTGGTTTTAAAGACATCACCCGCATTGCCTCATCCAATCCTGATATTTGGACCAGTATATGTCTGTCTAACAGGCAGCAGCTTAAAAAGATTTTTTATAAATATACCCACATCCTGTCCCGCTTTTTAGACGCTTTAGAAAGTGAAGACGAAGAGGAACTCTACCGCTTTTTCGATACCGCCAGAATGTATCGTAATACCTTTAGCGAAGGGCCCTCTAACGATGTGGCTAAAGGCCATGCCTTGCTAGTTGATGTCAAGGATGAACCTGGTATAATCGCTTCTATTGCCACACTGCTTAGCACCAATAACCTGAACATCAAAAATATTGGCATCATGAATGACCGTGAGTTCGAATCCGGTGTCATTAAAATTGTATTTGGCAATAAATCTGATATGCTGCTTGCCACCGAAATACTTTCTGAAAACAAGTATATTATCTATTACTAAAAGGAGTCTTTTATGATTATTAATCCCATTTCTCACCTGCTAGGTGTCATAGATATCCCTGCTGATAAATCTATTTCTCACCGAAGTGTTATGTTTGGCAGCCTTGCTCTAGGAAAAACAACTATCTACAACTTTTTAATGGGAGAGGACTGTCTCTCTACAATCCAATGCTTTAGACAACTAGGCATCCCCATAGACGTACAAGATGATACAGTTATTGTACACGGCAAAGGTCTTCATGGTCTTACGGCTCCTCAGGACGTACTGGACTGCGGCAACAGCGGAACCGCGATCCGTTTACTGTCTGGTATTTTAGCGGCTCAGCCTTTTAGTTCAACATTAACAGGAGACGCCTCTATTCAAAAGCGTCCTATGAACCGTGTGATCAAACCGCTTACTGAAATGGGTGCTTCTATTCAAGCTACCGCAGACAATTTTTGTCCTATAACCATTATACCAAGTCCTTTAAAAGGCATTACTTATGCTTCTCCAGTAGCCAGCGCACAGGTCAAATCATGTATTCTATTGGCTGGCCTCTATGGCGACTCGCCTACTACGGTTACAGAACCTTTTATTTCAAGGGATCATACCGAAAGAATGCTCTCAGCTTTTGGAGCTACCTTAACC
>JAQSYC010000200.1 GCA_029256345.1 Clostridia bacterium
TTGGCGCATTGCTGTAGACATATACCATTCTTGAATATCTCTGATTCCCTTGGGGTCCTTTAACATCGGGCCTGGTACACAAGCTATATCACCAATCGCTGTCCCTCCGAGATTGGCGCCCACATAATATTGGGAAGTTCTTAACTCATCTGCCATCTTTTTATAATAAATAAGATCCTCTTGTGATAACTCTCCAAATTCTTCTAAATTATCTGCTGCATTTAAGTTGTCCTCATCAATTTCCTTTTGTCTAATAATGGTATCAAAGAAGAAACTGGCTCTTGGCATTTTAGCAGAAGGTGGGAAGTTCTTATCTCCCTCTGCATAGACATAAATATTATCTGCATCTTCTGTCGTTACAAACTTTTCTGCGACAAGTACTTTTTGGCCCCAAGGGGTTACCCATTCCTTATATTTTTCATTTTTAAACCCATACATCGTTGTCTGACTCCATAGCGCTGTTGTATCAATACCGATAGCTTCTCTTAAGTCATCATCTACATACCCTAACATCTGATACGGATCAAAAACTGTAATGAGTTTTTTCTCTAAACCATAATGGGCTCGTAATTGTTCAAGTACACTGACATGAATGCCTGTTGTAGGATAAGCACCTATATCCAAAGGCACTGGTCCGCTTTTATGATCAAGTGCTAATTTAACCTTACTTTTAGAATCCATAAACATTTCCCCTGCCTGATAAATTTTGGTCTATTTGAATTAAGCACCAACTTTTTTGAGTGTATCATCTACGAACTTCTTAGCTCTTGGAATGTCTTCTTCATCCAAATGTTCAATGATAATCGGGATATTCGGATGGTTCTCTGATAGCTTTTTAAGATATAACTCATAGTTTAATACACCAAGTCCTGCTGCTGGCAGTTCTACCGCGCCGGCTCCTCTAAAGCTATTGTGCTCTGCCGCATCAATACTTGCATGTTTTTCGCCTGTATCCACCGCACGTTTGCAATCTTTTGCATGGGCAACTTTGATTTTATCATCTAATATATTAAAGATTTTTTCAATTTCTGCATCTACATGGTCAATATTAGCGTCTCCAAAATAATTAGTAGGATCTAAGAGAAGCCCCAGCCCAGGATGGTTAACGTCACGGAATAAACGGGCTACTTCTTCAACTGAACCGATAATATTATTGACATAGTTTTCAATCAAAAATACTGCCCCTTGCTCGTAAGCATATTGTGCTAAATCACGGGCAATTTCTTTGAATTCTTGATAAGCTTCCTCTGTTGCATTTTTTGGATCGTATAACCAGTCACTTTCTACATTATAAGTGCCGGTTTCACTGATCACATAAGGTGTTCCAAAATCCCTTGCAAATCTTAAAATCTCTTTTACATACTGGATGTTCTTCTCTCTATGGTCAGCCTCTGGATGCACTAGATTAGTATAGGCAGAAATACTTACAATAGCGATGTTTGCATCTCTAAAGGCATCTCTTACTTGATTGGCTTTTTCTTTTGTGATATTCCCCTGTGACAGATCAATATCTTTAAACCCTAAATCAAGCTGTACGCAGCTCATCCCATCTTTTTTTGCTTTTTCTATAACCTCTGCTAACGTATAAGGATAATACCCTGTAAAAATACCTACTGAAATCATGTAAAATACCCCCTTGATATGATGATACAGACTAATTAAAAAGTGTTCTTTACTCCTAAATATTATAGCGTAATATCAATTTCTGTGAACTTTACTGTTCTTTCTTCCTTAATAGATAAATAACAAGCATCAATGACTGCCATGGTATGTAAGTTGTCTTCCCCGCTTATTTCTGGCTGTGTATCTGTCTCGACTGCCCGCAAAAGCTGTGCCATCGTTCCCCTAAATGCATCCGGAAACCATACCGCATCCCATTCTGGGCGAATCCATTGGTTTGGAAACTGTTTACAGGTAAATGCCATCTTACTGGGTGTCCTCTCATCATAACACCAGCCAATGTATCCCTGTGCCATGCCGTCTAAGCCTTCCACTCTCCATTTAATATAGATATCTTTCTCCACGCCTTCTCCCTGCCATGCCCATACATCATCTAGGCTAGTCGCCATCAGTTCATCAGCGTACTGAAAGGTATATTGGCTGATTCCATCAATATGGGGGAATTTCGTTCGTGGGTCATGTCTGGTCACAGCGGTGATCTTTTCAGGGTCTCCAAATAAATAACGGAACGTATCAACATGATGGATCCCCATATTTAAGATTTCAATACGGTCATATTGCTCTAAAAACGTCTGCCAATGGGGAATAGCCCGCATATCAATAGTAGCAAGTACCAGTTGACCTAAATGGCCCTTCTCCAAAACAGTTTTTAAAGCTCTAATGGATTGATCATACCTCATATTTGAATTAACACCTAGTTTGATGGCGGCATCTTTACATAGTTTGACAATCTCTTTTGCTTCTTCTAGATTCATGGCTAATGGTTTTTGACACAAAATCCCTTTAATATGCGTTTTGGTCACAGCATAGCGCACTACCTCCAGCTGCTTATCTGGTGGAATCGCAATATCAAGAATTTCTACAGCTTCATCGTCAATTAATTCTCTCCAGCTTAAGTAAACATTTGGGATACTATACTGCGCAGCTACCTTTTCACTTTCTTCAAAACTAAGTGAAGTAATGGCGTAGGCATTAAACCCAATATCTGCATAGGCCCTCAGATGACAATTTCTCACAATAGCTCCTGCACCAATCACTCCAATGCGATAATCCATACGCTTTGGAAGTTCTGGTTCAATGCGATAATCCATATCTTTTACTTCTTCCATAATCCACCTTCCCCTTTTCTTCTCATATAGATGAAACTTATTGTCTAAACCTGTTTTATTTTTGTTGTAAGGTTTCATGAAACGTTTCACCAAAATATAATTTTATATTATCATCAATTTTCAATTTATTCAAGTATGATTTTTGTATTTTCCTACAAAAAATATAAAATAATTATGCTATCTCTCCACCAATTCGTTTATCTTGTATTCTATAGTCTCTAGTGTCTTTCTATTATCTTGCACACCGGTTAATGCTCTTCCTATTTCTTGTCCGATGATTTCATCATATAGCTTAATATTAACGCCTAGTATCTTTGTATGACTTAACAGCTCTCTCTTTTTACTTTTAGCATAACTTTTTAAAATATTTCTTTTCCATGGATATAAGCCATCTAATTCTTTATCTGTATAAAAAGATTTGCGGTTTGAAATACCCGAAAGCACAGCAAATGGACCTTCAATCCTTCTTCCGCATGCCCACATCATATAGCTTATTGCCGCCTGCTTGATTTTACTATTAGGATTAATTCCTAAGCTCCACCCCCCTAAAACAGGACACTCTCCTGGTATGACGCAGCTCCCTACATTGCCTGCAACTTTGGATTCCATAGAATCATTAATGCCATAAGCATAGGAATCATATAGCACTGCCATCGCCGTATCTCCCCGCTTAAAGTCTAAAGCAATGTCGCTCCAGTTCTTCTTCACCTCTTCAGTATGGATATATTGGCAGCTTTTTTTATAGCTGTCTAATGCTATATGTCCATAGTCACTGTTGATGGTTATTCTGTCATTTGTAATAACTGAACCGCCATAAGCCCATAAGCGATTGAGAAACTCTATACTATTGTATAAATTTCCTTGGTTAATCAAGGTTGTTCCGTAGCGTATCGGCGAGTTAGGATTTATTTTTTTTGTAAAAAATTCAGCTACTAAATTAAACTCATCCCAGGTTTTAGGTACTGTGAGTTCCATACCATATCTTCTCTGAAATTGTATCTTGAGGGTTGTATCCTCAAATAAATCCTTTTGATAAAAAAGCATCTGCGTCCCGGTCATAAAAGGCAGCCCATATAATTTGCCGTCATAAATCCCATGATTTTCCACTGCTCCATCAATGATGTCTTCAAAGTACTTTTCATTTTCGACCTGTAATGCCGTAAACTCCTCTAACCCTTTCATTTTGACCAAATCTTCCAGCCAAACTAAATCAAACATAAATAGATCTATCGTCGTATCTTTTTTAACTCTAATCCCATTTTCTTTTTCATATACTTTGGTGAGCATCGGCAGTACCCTGGCTACCTCTGCATCTAAAATGGCTACGTTAATTGTATTTAACTTCTTAGAAGCACACTCTTTCCCATCATAAAAAGGTGTATTTGCAACTTTAAAGACTGCATCAATTGCTTGAATCTTGGTATGCTGTATGCCTGTGTTTTGTGCTGCCTCTAAGATCTGTTTTGCAGCCTTCCTCCCAATCTCATAATAGGAGACATTAATGACCCCATCAAATGCATTATCGTCTTCCATCCAGTTTTCTGCCTTAATACAAATAAGTGAAACGGGACGGCTGCTTCCTCTTAATATCTGAGCTGCTTTCTTTACCCCTTGAGCTATCTTATAACTGCTTACAATGAGTCCCGTGATTTCTGGTTTTTCGTACAAAAGCTCATAAGCTGCTTTAAACCCACTTTCACTGCTGTAATCCCCAACGATTTTATATAATGCTCTTGGATTTTCCATCTGGCTAAGTACTTCTAACTCTTGTTCAAACATCATACCATTTTCTAAAATAAAACCAATCTGCTTATGGTGATTATTTTGACACCACAAAAAACATTGCTGAAGTGCTTCTTTATAATCTATCATGACAATGTTCATGTTGTTTTTCATATTTATTTTTTTGTCCATGAATACTACGGGGATATTGACTTCATTTAATTGATAGAGCCAGTCTTTATTTTGAACCGCAGTACTTACAATCACCCCATCTACCCGCTGCTGAACGAAATATTCAATATGCTTTTTTTCTAGAATCCCATTGTTATCAGTTGTTTTAATAAGCACGCTATAGCCACTGCTCCTAAGTTCCTTTTCAATGGCCGCAAGCATCAGCTGAATCCGAGGTTCTTCTATGCTATTTACAACAATGCCTATGATATTGGTCTGGGTATTTTTTAAGCTTCTGGCATTGGCGTCAGGACGAAATCCAAGTTCCTTGATTGCTGCCTCAACCTTATTAATTAATGCTTCATTATTAGTCTTTCCATTAATCACATTAGAAACGCTGCCTATAGAAACGCCGGAAGCTGCTGCCACATCTTTTATTGTAGCCATATCTCTCACTAATCCCTTCTGATTAAACCTGTTATTTAAACTCTAACTGTAGTAAAGTTTTAGTCTTGGCTGTACATATTTTTTATAGAATACAATAATTTTACAAGGTTAGCAAATAAAAAAGGCCTAAAAACTATAAGCACTCTATAGTTTTTAAGCCTTTTATCTAAATGAGGTCCACTTTAAAGGTTTGTATGGAAGTATTGAGATTTTCCATAGTTGCAGTAAGCTTGTTAGACAAATCAGAGAGATTGCCAATGACATTTTTTTGTTCTTCGCTTAATGCACTGACTTCCTCTGTAGAAGCTGCAGATTCCTGCGTAACAGTCGCAATATTATCTATTTTATTGACCATCTTATCTTTTAATACGCTCATATTTTGAACCCTGCCATTCACTTGTTCAAGGTCAATGCCCATATTTTGGAGAGTCTCAATGATGCTAAAGAAGGTTTCATGCACCTTAGTCAGTGCTTCCTCTTGACTTGCAAAAATAGTATTTGATTTTTTTACTAAACTCACCGTATCTTTTGTTTTGATTCCAATTGTATGAATGGTTTCCCTGACGCTGATCGTAGCATTTTTTGATTGCTCCGCCAGATTTCTGACTTCTCCGGCGACCACTGCAAAACCTTTTCCCACTTCACCTGCCCGTGCAGCTTCAATACTTGCATTGAGGGCCAGAAGATTTGTGTGTTCACTGATGTCATCTACTAACTTCATGATGTCTTCAATATTTTTGGTCAATGTACTGAGTTCCAGAATACTATCTTGAAT
>JAQSYC010000201.1 GCA_029256345.1 Clostridia bacterium
GTTACTGAAGTATTTAAATGTGTCATTTCTTCGGTCTGTGCAAATAACTGCTGTGTAAAGGCATTATTCTCTTCCAGTGTCACATAAAGGTTTTCAGAGACAGAAGAAACTTGACTAGAGGCTACGTTTAACTCGTAGCCCAGTTTCTTAAAACTGTTTTCATGTTGAGCCAGTTTATCTTCCAATTGTTTTAGAGAAAAAGCAGTTTTT
The DNA here is from genome assembly GCA_029256345.1 of Clostridia bacterium. Lineage (GTDB taxonomy): Bacteria > Bacillota > Clostridia > Lachnospirales > Cellulosilyticaceae > FMMP01. The sequence continues at coordinate 211 of JAQSYC010000201.1, forward strand.
TTAGCAAGCAGCCATTGCATAACAAGCAGACTGACTAAAAGGATGCTGCCTATCAACCAATGGGTTGAAAAAGGAAAAAAAGTATACCAAATACAACAAAATACTAAAATAAAAAGATGAGCTAGCCAATTAAATTGTTTTTTCATATGAAATCCCCCCAAAAAATAAGTGTTTAAACATTCAGCTAAAATGTTTAAACACCAGTGTTTAAATTGATATATTTTTTATAGTAATATAGATTGATAGAAAATTCAAGTATTTTTATTCTAACCGATGCATTACTTTAAGGCTATACCCTATATTTTTAATCTGCTCTTTGTTTAAAACAATACCCTCAGGAGGCCTTTTGTTAAGTTTGAATACAATAGCCATCTGACCTACTTGCTGGTAAAATTGGATTCTATTCATCGGTATCGTTTCTTCTAATAACTCAGACATTATTTCTGCTGTCGCCAGATGTCCAATAGCCGAAACATAGCCATACTTTTTTACAAAGGCTTTAGCATCAGCAAAATCTATATTTTGGATAGAATATAATCCATTGGTTGTAGCAACTGTCCCGTTGAATAGTACAACAGGCAAACGCATATCATGGTTCAAATGATCCCTCCTCAATACTCTCAGTTAAAATAGAAATATTAGATAGTCATTAAAAATTGATCACATGCTGCTGCGGCACCACGGCCTTCATTGATTGCCCAAACCACAAGACTTTGTCCTCTTCTCATATCTCCTGCTGTGAATACCTTAGGGGTATTGGTTTTAAAGGAGCCATAGTCAGCTTTGGCATTGGATCTTGCATCCCGTTCAATGCCTAGATCATTTAAAAGCAAATCGTCAGGACCCAAAAAGCCCATTGCCAAAATAACAAGGTCAGCAGCTATGACTTTCTCTGTACCAGGAATCTCTTTGGGTATAAAACGGCCTTGTGCATCCTTTTCCCAGTTCACATCAATAGTATGAACTTCTTTAACTTGCCCCGAGGTATCAGATGCAAACTTTTTGGTGGTGATACAAAACGATCTAGGGTCTTTGCCAAATACAGCAGCAGCTTCTTCTTGGCCATAATCCATTTTGTAAATCTTTGGCCATTGAGGCCATGGATTGTCTGAAGCCCTTTCAAGCGGTGCCATAGGCATGATTTCAAGCTGAGTGATACTTTTAGCACCATGTCTCAAACTTGTAGCCACACAGTCTGTGCCTGTATCTCCTCCACCAATAATCACCACATTTTTATTTTTAGCAGAAATAAAGTCAGGAGTCTCCTTTCCATCCAATAAACTCTTTGTATTGGCACCTAAAAAGTCCATTGCAAAGTGTATGCCTGAAAATTCGCGACCTTCGACTGGTAAATCTCTAGGTTTTGTAGCACCACCACAGAGTACCAGTGCATCATGCTTTTCTAAGAGTTCTTCGGAAGAGCAGTCTTTACCAACCTCTGTACTAGTTATAAACTCAATACCTTCTTCTGCCATGAGATTAACTCTTCTTTGTACAACTTCTTCTTTATCTATTTTCATATTAGGAATACCATACATCAGTAATCCACCAATACGGTCCGCTCTTTCATAGACGGTAACGGTATGACCGAGTTTGTTTAATTGATCTGCACAAGCAAGCCCAGCAGGTCCTGAGCCCACAACGGCAACTGTTTTACCAGTTCTTGAAGTGGGAGGTGCTGGTTTAATCAGGCCGTTTGCAAACGCTCTGTCAATAATATTACATTCGTTATTTTTAATAGTAACTTGAGGATCGTTAATACCTACTGTACAGGCTCCTTCACAAGGCGCTGGGCAAACCCGGCCTGTAAACTCTGGGAAGTTATTGGTTTTTAATAATCGCTTTAAAGCTTCTTCCCATAAACCTTTGTAGATTAAGTCATTCCACTCAGGAATGACATTATTTATAGGGCAGCCAGAGGCTGCACCATTTATAAGAATCCCTGAATGGCAAAATGGTATACCACAATCCATACACCTAGCGCCTTGAATCATTTGTTTGTCTTCAGAAAGATGCAAATGGAATTCCTTCCAGTCATTTATTCTTTCGAGAGGCAAACGATCTGCTGGCACTTCACGTTTATACTCCATAAATCCTGTCGCCTTACCCATATCATTTCCTCCAATATCAGTTTACGCCAATGCGCTTTACAGTATTATATTTTCTTGAAAAGCAGCCATAAGAGCTTCTTCGCCAGATAATCCCATGCTTTCCACTTTTCTTATGGCAGTGATCATACGTTTGTAATCCTTTGGCATAACTCTTACAAATTTAGAGACCATTAAACTCCAATTGTCAATAATATTTTGTCCAACGGGACTTTGTGTATAGTTAACATGGTTTTGAATCATTTGAAAGACCTCATCTGTTTCGTCTTGATCTTCAAAAGTTCCAAGTTCCACCATCTCCATATTGCATTTTGATTTAAAGGTATTATCAGGATCATAGATATAAGCTACCCCGCCTGACATACCCGCAGCAAAGTTACGGCCTGTAGAACCTAGTATAACTACTTTTCCGCCTGTCATATATTCACAGCCATGATCACCAACTGCTTCAACAACAGCCTTAACACCACTGTTTCTAACACAGAAGCGTTCACCAGCAACACCTCTGATATAAGCCTCACCAGCTGTTGCACCATAAAAAGCAACATTTCCAATAATGGTGTTTTCTTCAGCCGCAAAAGTAGACGCTTTTGGAGGGTAAACAGCCATTTTACCGCCAGATAAGCCCTTACCTATATAGTCATTAGCATCGCCTTCAAGTTTGAGCGTGATACCTTTTGGAACAAAGGCGCCAAAGCTTTGACCAGCAGACCCTGTAAAATGAAGATTGATAGTATCTTCTAAAAGCCCCTCGGCACCATAACGCTTAGTCACTTCACTGCCAAGCAGTGTGCCAACAACCCTATTAGTATTTTTGATAGGGGAAGAAACGTGTACCTTTTCGCCCTTTTCAAGAGCAGGTGCACATTGATCTACCAGAACACTTAAATCAAGTGAGTGAATAAGGCCATGATCTTGCTCTTCCTGACAGTAAATATTTGTTTTTTCAAATCCTTCAGGTTGATATAAAATACCTGAAAAATCTAAGCCTTTAGCTTTCCAGTGAGTAACAGCCTGTGTCATTTCAAGTTTGTCGGTTCTGCCAATCATTTCATCGACTGTTTTAAAGCCAAGTTCAGCCATGATTTCACGCATCTCTTGCGCAACAAACTGTAATAAATTAACAACATATTGAGGATCTCCTGAAAATTTATTTCTAAGCTCAGGATTTTGTGTAGCGACACCTACAGGACAAGTGTCAAGATTACATACTCTCATCATCACACAGCCTAAAACAATCAGAGGTGTTGTTGCAAAACCATATTCTTCAGCGCCCAATAAAGCAGCAATAGCAAGGTCGCGTCCTGTCATAAGCTTACCATCTGTTTCCACTTTAATTCGGCTTCTCAAATTGTTTAGAATCAACGTCTGGTGGGTTTCTGCAAGCCCAAGTTCCCAAGGCAGTCCTGCATGTCTCACGCTTGTTCTTGGAGCTGCGCCAGTTCCGCCGTCATAACCACTGATAAGAACAACGTCTGCAAGACCCTTTGCTACGCCAGCAGCTATTGTTCCAACTCCTACTTCAGAAACCAGTTTAACATTGATTTTAGCCTCACGATTTGCATTCTTAAGGTCATGAATAAGCTGTGCTAAATCTTCGATAGAATAAATATCATGATGAGGTGGTGGAGAAATGAGACCAACACCTGGGGTAGAATTTCGTGTATTTGCAACCCATGGGTACACTTTGCGCCCAGGAAGCTGGCCGCCTTCTTTGCACCTTGAGCCATCTTGATTTGAATTTCTCTCGCATTTACAAGATAGTGACTGGTCACGCCAAATCTACCGGAGGCCACTTGTTTAATGGCACTGCACTTAGAGTCACCATTTTCCATGGGCTTAAACCTTGAAGGATTTTCACCGCCTTCTCCAGTATTGCTTTTGCCTCCAAGGCGGTTCATGGCAATAGCAATGCTTTCATGGGCCTCTTGACTAATGGATCCGTAGGACATAGCGCCTGTTTTAAATCTTTTGCAAATAGATGCTACAGACTCAACCTCATCTAAAGCGATAGGTTCTCTATCCTTAAAGGACATAAGTCCCCTAATCGTACAAAGCTTTTGAGTTTGTTTATTGATAAGATTTGAATACTCTTTGAAGAGCTCATAACTGCCGGTACGGCAGGCATATTGCAATTTGTGGATGGTTTCTGGATTAAACATATGGTATTCACCATCTGCACGCCATTGGTAGTCTCCACCTGAATCAAGATCGTTATCAGCAGCTGTTTTTCTGATGGTATAAACACTTTGATGTCTAAGCAATGTTTCAAGTGCTATTTCCTCAAGTCCTAAACCACCAATTCTAGAAGCTGTTCTTGTGAAATATCGATCAATAACTTCTTGATTAATACCAATAGCTTCAAATATTTGAGCACCTTGGTAGCTTTGTATCGTAGAAATCCCCATTTTAGAGAGAATCTTGACAACGCTTTTGGTAACCGTTTTGATATATTTCTTAATGGCTTCTTTGTAAGTAATATCTGTAAGCATCTTTTTGGCAATCAAATCTTTTATAGAATCAAAGGCAAGATAAGGGTTGATAGCTGAAGCTCCATAACCTATTAAAACAGCAAAATGATGAACTTCCCTAGGCTCGCCGGATTCAAGAATAATACCAACTTTTGTCCTTGTACAGTTGCGGATCAAGTGATGATGAAGACCTGAAACAGCTAAAAGTGCAGGTATAGGAGATAAGGTATCATTAAAGCCTTTATCAGACAAGATTAAA
>JAQSYC010000007.1 GCA_029256345.1 Clostridia bacterium
CAAGCAGTTTGCTTTTTATGAATATCTGACAATAGGGATTGTTTTGACTTATTTCATCTGATATTTCTACTAGTAAGCTGCCTATTTTTTGAGAGATATTCATGTTTAGGTTAAGCTCATTGATAAGAGAATGATCTACAAAAGAAGAAATAAATCTAGAATTCTCTGGCCATGAGATAGAAGAATCAATGAAATCTGTACTAAAGACAATTAAAATAGCCTTACATTTAAGATCTTCACTGTCATAAAAATGCACATCACCGCTGCAGCAGATACCAAATTCTCCAGATGTAAGTATTTTTGTCTCAGAATTTATACTCATTCTCAGTTGTCCTTCATAGACATAAACGAGTTCAATATCTTTATGCCAATGAGCCAAAAAACTAAATTGACTAAATTTCGAAACAAGTAAAGGAAATTTATTTGAATAGGCGGGTATTTCATAAAAAGCACTCATTGTTCCTCCTGGATGTTGAATAGTTCATTTAAATTATAAGCAAAATCGTAAGATACGTCCATTATTTATTAAAAACTGCGAGCAAATAAAATGAAAAATTGCTATGATGACAATAAAAGTTAAAAGCTGATAAAAGATAAGGAGAATAAAAATGGAGAAACAACTAAGTTATTTAGATGTTACGCTAACACCAGAAGAAAGAGCAAAAGATTTGGTAAGCCGTATGACCTTAGAAGAAAAAGCATCACAGCTTAAATATGATGCACCAGCAGTAAAACGGTTAGGAATTCCCTATTATAACTGGTGGAATGAAGCACTTCATGGGGTGGCAAGAGCGGGTACGGCTACCGTATTTCCACAGGCTATAGGGCTTGCAGCTATGTTTGATGATGTATTTTTAGGAGAAATAGCAGATGTTATTGCTACGGAAGGCAGAGCTAAATATAATGAGCAATCTAAAAATGAAGACAGAGATATTTATAAAGGTATTACTTTCTGGTCGCCTAATATCAATATTTTCAGGGATCCAAGGTGGGGCAGAGGACACGAAACGTATGGAGAAGACCCTTATCTGACCGCAAGGCTTGGGGTAGCTTTTGTTAAAGGGCTTCAAGGAGAAGGGGACTATTTAAAAGGAGCGGCGTGTGCAAAACATTTTGCGGTTCATAGCGGGCCAGAAGGAGAGAGACACAGTTTTAATGCCGTTGTATCAGATAAAGATTTATGGGAAACGTATCTGCCAGCCTTTGAGGCACTTGTTAAAGAAGCGGATGTTGAGTCAGTTATGGGTGCATACAATGCAGTGGATGGAGAACCCTGCTGTGGCAGTAAAAAATTGCTTAAAGACATCTTAAGAGATAAATGGGCATTTAAAGGTCATGTGGTTTCAGACTGTTGGGCCATAAGAGATTTTCATACCAACCATATGGTAACAAGTACAGCACCGGAGTCAGCAGCATTAGCGCTTAAAAATGGTTGTGACCTTAACTGTGGCAATACTTATCTGCATATGTTACAAGCTTATGAACAAGGACTTGTAACAGAAAAAGACATTACAAAAAGCTGTGAAAGGCTGATGACAACCCGAATTAAACTGGGGATGTTTGATAAGACACCATACGATGAGATTTCTTATGAATTAAATGATTGTAAGGACCACCATGAAGTAGCTCTTGAAGCAGCCAGGAAGTCCGTTGTATTACTTAAAAATGACGGATTATTGCCTTTAAATAAAGATAAGCTTCAAACAATAGCAGTTATTGGCCCCAATGCCAATAGCCGTTCGATTCTTAAGGCTAACTACTGCGGTACAGCTTCAAAATACATTACTTTACTAGAAGGTATACAGGAGATGGCAGGGGATGATATCAGAGTGTATTATTCAGAAGGGTGTCATCTGTATAAAAATAAAGTGGAACCGCTTGCTTTTGACAATGACCGTATCAGTGAAGCCATTTCGGTTGCCAAGAGGTCTGATGTGGTGGTAGTATGCCTTGGTCTTGATGCGGATTTGGAAGGTGAAGAAGGCGATACTGGCAATAGCTATGCTGCAGGAGATAAACCGGATTTAAATCTTCCAGGATTACAGCAAAAGTTATTAGAGAAAATAACCGAAGTAGGAAAACCAGTTATTGCACTTCTGAGTTCAGGAAGTGCACTGGCAGTTGATTATGCAGATGAGCACTGTCATGCAGTACTACAGACCTGGTATCCAGGAGCTTTGGGGGGGCAGGCAGTAGCAGAGCTTTTGTTTGGTAAATATTCCCCATCAGGTAAGCTGCCAGTTACTTTCTATAAAGGGACAGAGGTGTTACCAGATTTTGTGGATTATTCCATGAAAAACAGAACCTACAGATATATGGAAAATGAGCCACTGTATCCTTTTGGATTTGGATTAACTTATGGAAAGGTCGAAGTTTCTAATCTAGAGGCAAATAAAGAAGAAATAAGAGAGGGAGAAAATCTAACTTTATCCGTAGAGCTCACCAATACATCAGATTACAACTTAGAAGAGGTGGTACAGGTTTATATTAGAATAAAAGGAACATCTTACGAAGTTTTAAATCATAGATTATGTGCTTTTAAGCGTATTAAGCTAGCCAAGGGAGAGAAAAAGGTAGTGACACTTGAGGTTAATGGAGATAGTATGAAAGTCATCAATAGTAGAGGTAAGGAAATATTTGACGGGAATACAATAAAATTATATGTGGGAACCAGTCAACCTGATGCAAGAAGTCAGATGCTGACTCAGAAGAAGGTATTTCATAAAACGATTGCTATGAAACATAATAGATAGATCTAAAAATGTATTAAGTACATTGTGAATAGAACCTCCTTTAGGAAGCAAGAGATCCTTCCTAAAGGAGGTTATTTATTATACAGAGAGTGTCGATAACTTTTTAGTACAAAGTTGAAATTCTGGCCTATGTTCACGACTATACGAACAATCGTTACCAAAAAGGAGGAGTTTGAATATAACTTGTAAAAATGCTATAATAAATCCGATATTTTGTAATTTGTTAGAAGATAACCTAATCTATAAATAAAAAATTTAAGCAATTCAAGACGAGGGTTTTGTTCACAATAAAATAGCATTTTATAGCATAAATTAAAAACAAGTGCGCGAGAGGTAAGTATAATCATGGGATTAAATGGTAAAATATATAAAAGATGGATGAATGAAACCATATCTGTAAAATTCCTAATACTGATAACCAGCATTTTGGTCTTTATGGCTCTGGCTCTCATAGGATATATCTATGGTGGGGCTAAAAAAAATATGGTACAAAAATTGGTATTGAATAAGCAAAATCAGATGGATGTACAAATTGAATATACCAACAATCAATTAAAACAGATGGAGCTTTCTGCAATTAACTGGGCTTTAAGGATGAAAGAAGATGTTGCTGATGTCTTAAAAACAGAAGAGAATTTAACTTATGATAATACAAAGACTATCAGAAAGGATCTCGCGTCTTTGGAAATAGGGAATTTATTGGTTCAGGAAGCTTTTATTTATGTGGATGCAAGAGTCCCATACAGTATTAAAACAGGAGAGACCTGGCGGGAAGATAATAACCAAGAGGATAGGTTCTTTTTTAAAAATTTTAATAAAAACAATGAGATTTCATGGAAAAGAATAGATACAGATAGTGGGAGCAAGTTGATTTTTTCTTATAGATTATCTAAGCAAAATGATGTGATTCAAAAAAACTTGATTATACGCATTAATGGCCAAGAGCTTGATAATGTCATGGGATTAAGAGCGTATGGTATTGAAGAAGGTCTGGTATTAAAAGATAAACATCATTATATTTTTGCATCTTCACAAAATGTGACAGAGCATTTAACGGACATGCTGCGTACAATAGATCAATCAGCACGGCCTGTTATTAAAATTAGGGGAAAAGATTATCTGTATTATAAAAAAGATGCAGAGCTTATGAGTGATGTTTTTACCTACATTATGTTTATATCGTTAGATAAGATCAGTGGGCAAGTAGTAGACATTTTTAATTATATCGTCTTTTGGATTGCTTTTTGCACTTTAGCGGCCGTTCTAACGGCGGCGTGGGGGATAAAAAAACTATTTTCACCTGTACAGCGTTTGTTTCAGCTAGTGGGTATCTCGGATACTGTAAGAAGCACCAGTGATATAGACTATGTGATTACCAAATGGGAAGAAATAAAATCACGGGAAAGTGGATTGGAGCAAAAAATCGCATCTAGTAATCAGTTGTTAGTGGAGAATTATTTTAAGCAACTACTTCGAAATGAACAGATCGAGCAAAGTAATATTATTAAAAATAAGCTTATTGATTTGGGATGGCATTTAAATAATAAGAGGATTATTTTAATTAATTTTGTGCTGACAGATATATTGGGTGAAGATATAAGTGTAACGAAAGACGAGGATTTATGTTATTACATGTCAGAAAACATTATAAGGGAAAAGATGCTGGAAGTCTATAAACATACTAATCCCTACTTAACGGCTATGACCCGTAGCGGGATATTATTGATGTTATTGACTGACAAAGAAGATACTCATGCAGAAAGAGAAAAGCTCATTAATCTGGCTAATAATATACTTAAACAGATTAATCGTTTTGTAGGAAGGCATATGGTTATTACCATTAGCAATGAATTTGAGGATTATGCCGATATTTCTTCTATATATAAAAGTATAGTAGAGTTTAGAAGTGCAAGAAAGGTTGAAGAGGTCAACATTATTTTAGACATGGTACAGACCCCCAAAAATATCGCAAAAAATGCCTATACGTATCCTGTTGAATTTGAAAAAGATATTATACAAGGAATCTATTTGAATGATGAAGAAGCGGTATTAAAAGCACTCAGTAACTTCGAGCAAAATATACAAAGTCAGAAACTCTTAACTGAACAGATGCGAGCGACTTTTTTGCAGTTGCTTAACAGCCTCAGATATGAGGTGATTCAAATGGGGTGGGTTTCTGAACAGGTCATCAAAGATATAGACAATATTTTTTTGGAGTTAAACACGTCGGAGTATATAGAACAGGCAAAATCACTCGTTTGGAGGAATATCTTAAAACCTTTACTTGATAACAGAAAAGAAAACAGCGTAGGACAGGAAAAAAATTATATTAATAAAGTATTGTATTTTATTCGTAATCATTGTCAAGAGGAGGATTTTTCTTTGGATTGGTGTGCAGCACAAGTTAATGTAGATGAGTTTGTACTGAGCAGAATTTTTAAAAAGAATATGGGTATTAATTTTATAGATTATTTAACCAAAACCCGTTTAGATAAAGCAATGGAGTTACTGGTAACAACAAACTATCCAGTGACTACTGTAGCTCAGATGGTAGGTTATCAAAGCAATTATTTTAGTAGGTTATTTAAAAATAAAATTGGGAAAACACCGGGTGAATATCGCAAAGAAAATCAAATACAAGGCTAAATATGGAGTGCAGAAAAATACTATTAGGTGCAAAAAAATACTAAAGCAGTGCTGAAAAAGCACTGCTTTTTCATGGTTACGAAAAATATTGGGGGATAGAAATTATTTCTAATTGCTGGCACTACAGTCATCTTATAGAATGACAATAGAATTGCAGAGGGAGGGAAACAGTTACAAAATATCTGTATCAAATTTATTTTAGTGATTCAACTATAAAATGTGCAAATGTAAAGAGGAGGATATTATGAAAAAAAATCGTATAGTTGCAGGTCTTTTAGCAGCCGTAGTTTCACTTTCTGTTTTGGGAGGATGTGGCAAAACTAGTGAGGCTCCTGTAAAAGAAAGTGAAGAAAGCACACAAAGCACAGATAATGGCGGAGAAATTGCTTTAAGAATGGCGTGGTGGGGCAATGATTCAAGACACCAAGCCACATTAGATGCTATCAAGTCTTATACAGATGCAAATCCAGGGGTCTCTGTTAAATCAGAGTATAATGGTTTCGCCAGCTATCAAGAGAAAGTAACAACACAATTGGCAGGGAATACAGAGCCGACTATTATGCAGGTAAATTATGACTGGTTTCCAATTTTCTCAAGAACAGGAGTTGGCTTCTATGATATTTATCAATTAAAGGATTATATTGATTTAAGTCAGTACGATGAAGAGTTTTTGAAACTTGGAGAGATAGAAGGGAAGCTGAATGGTATTCCACTTGGGAAAAATACATTAACACTTATTGTTAATAAATCTGTGTATGATGAGTTAGGCGTTCAAATTCCTAAAACTTGGGATGATTTTGTTGCAGCTGCTGAAAAGTTTCCAGAGGGGTCTTATCCATTAGTAGTAGAACCAAGATTAATCATCTATATTTATTTACAACAAAAAACAGGAAAAAGTTTATTAACACAAGATAATCAATTAAATTATTCAGAAGTAGACTATGTAGATGGCCTTAAATGGTACAAAGATATGGTTGATAAAGGTGTTTTTGGAACTAGAGAAGATTACTTAGAGAATGTAGGCAGTACCTATAGTTCATTAGCACAAAATCAGAAGTTCATTGACGGTCAGTACGCAGGGACTATGGAATGGTCCGGTGCTCTTGATGCTTATAAACAAACTTTAGAAAGTGAAGGCCAGGAGCTGGCTATTGTACCAATGCCTCAGATTGAAGGTTCAAAAGTTAGTGGAACAATCAGTAAACCAAATATGTTTTTTACAATCAGTAAGAATGCTGAAAAACCAGAAGAAGCAGCTAAGCTGATTAATCACTTATTAAATGATCCAGAAGGTGTAAAATTAATGGCACTTAGCCGAGGGATTCCAGCAAGTAAAGTTGCAGCTAAAACGCTTGAGGAAGCAGGAATGGCTGTGGGTATTGTAAAAGAGGCTACAGATCTAGGAGAACAAATCGTGAGTCTTCCACAGATGCCAAATTATGATAATACCATTATTACTGAAACATTTAGACAATATGATGAAGCTTTTGAACTTGGCCAAATGAGTTTAGAAGATGCGGCTAAAGCTATTTATACAGAGATAACAGATGCACTAAGTACATTGAATTAAGATAAGTACAGTAAGCTGCATGGAGCATATGTCAGATATAGTGCTTCATGCAGCTTATTAGATAAATAACCGTCCTTATAGATTATAGACGGATTTACTAAAAGTTAATACTAGAGGAGGATGTTGTCTTGAAAAATAGAGGAGGGTATCTTTATATATTGCCCTGGTGTATTGGGGTACTCATTTTTACAGTATATCCATTTATTACATCACTTATGTTAAGTTTTACCAATTACGATTTGATTAATCCGGCAGAGTTTGTGGGGCTAAACAATTATATCAAGTTGCTAACTAAGGATACGGCCTTTCTTAAATCTATCGTAGCAACTCTACAGTACACGATTTTAACGGTGCCTATGCAGTTGACGTTTGCACTTTTTATAGCTTTTATTTTAAATTTCAAAATAAAAGGGATTAACTTTTTTAGGAGTGCCTATTACATACCATCTATTTTGGGAGGAAATGCGGCGATTGCGATATTGTGGCGGTTTATTTTTAGATCAGATGGCCTTGTTAATCAGGTTCTTAATGTGTTTGGAATAGATAATGTAGCTTGGTTTTCGTCACCAGTAGCAGCTATGTTTGTTATTTCCCTTTTAAAAGTATGGCAGTTTGGTTCATCGATGTTAATTTTTTTGGCGGCCTTGCAAGAAATACCTCAGGAGCTTTATGAAGCTTCAGAAGTAGATGGTGCTACAAAGCTGAGAACCTTTTTTTCAGTGACCATTCCATTGTTAACGCCTACTATCTTTTTTAACTTGATTATGCAGCTTGTCAATGCTTTTCAAGAGTTCAATGGGCCTTATTTGATTACCCAAGGAGGACCATTAAAATCCACTTATCTATCTTCTATGTTTATCTATGATAATGCTTTTAAATTCTACAAAATGGGTTATTCTAGTGCTGCTTCATGGATATTATTTATGGTTATTTTAACCTTTACTTTGACCCTGTTTAAAAGTTCGTCCAAGTGGGTTTATTATTCTGACGGAAAGGGAAATTAAACAATGCAAAAAAGTATGATTAAAAAACACGTTAATTACACTATAAGATACCTCGTTTTACTTTTAGTAGCGTTTGTTATGCTTTACCCAATGCTATGGCTTATAAGCGCTTCATTCAAAGATAATAATGCTATTTTTACATCTATAGGATTATGGCCTAATAAATTAGATTTCACATCTTATGTAAAAGGCTGGCAGACAGGAACAGAGTTCACTTTTTCCACTTATTTTTTTAATACATTTAAAATAGTGATTCCAAAAGTTATTTTTTGTATTGTTTCCAGTACTATTACAGCCTATGGATTTGCAAGATTTGATTTTCGTTTTAAAAAAGCATTGTTCTCACTTTTAATAGCTACCATGTTTTTGCCACAGGTTATTACAAGACTTCCGCTTTATTTATTGTGGCGTCAAATAGATATGTTAGATAGTTATGTACCACTTGTAATCAATACTTTATTCGCACAAGAAGCTTTCTTTGTCTTTATGCTCATTCAATTTTTAAGAAGTATACCAATGGATTTAGATGAGGCAGCAACTATTGATGGATGTAATTCTTTTCAGATTTTAACTAAGATTTTATTGCCGTCTTTGAAGCCAGCTATTATGAGCTGTGTGATTTTTCAATTTGTATGGTCAATGAATGATTTTATGGGACCTTTGATTTATATCTCAAGTGTAGAAAAGTATCCTGTATCCATCGCTCTTAAAATGTCAATTGATAATACATCGGGTATTGTAGCGTGGAATCAGATGATTGCTATGTCGGTTATTGCTATTTTACCTTCATTAATTTTATTCTTTTCGGCACAGAAATTTTTTGTTCAAGGGGTGACATCATCAGGTATTAAAGGATAACCCACAGAAAGGAAATGAAAAATGAAGCGTGAACAATATTCTCTTCACACAAAAGAAAATTATTTAGACTTATTTATAAATATAAACACTCCGCTTTTAAAATATCTTTCACCAGGTTGTGCTGGTATTCATTATGGCAAAACAGGAGTAGGATATGGGAATAAGCTTGCTGCATGTGAGGGCTTTGCCAGATTTCTTTGGGGGGCTGGCCCGGCGCTTACCAGTATGAAACAAGAGACTGTTATAAAAGATATTATTACAGGTATTAAAAATGGTACTAATCCGGGGCATGAAGAATATTGGGGAATAATTGGCGATCGCGATCAGAGAATGGTGGAGATGCCGGCTATTGCTCTGACCCTTATGTATCAGGAACAAAAAATATGGAAGTGCCTTTCAAAAGAAGAACAGGGTAATGCATATAACTGGCTAAATCAACTCAATGACCATGAGTGTGCAGATGGGAATTGGCAGTTTTTTAGAGTCATTGTAAATCTGGTGTTAAAAAAACTAGGATACCCCGTAAACACCCTTAAGCAAAAAGAGGCACTAGATAAGATCGAAGCATGTTATTTAAAAGATGGCTGGTATCGAGACAGTTCTAGAGGTAGACAGGACTATTATACGCCTTTTGCCTTTCACTATTATGGGTTATTATATGCAGTTTTGGAGCCGCACACACCAGAAGCAGAGACTTTTCGAGAAAGAGCTAAACTATTTGCCACACAGTATATCCACTTTTTTGCGGAAAATGGAGCGAATATTCCTTTCGGACGAAGTATGGTTTATCGTTATGCCGTAGTATCTTTTTGGTCTGCTCTCGTTTATGGCAAGGTGCTGCCTTTTTCTTTAGGTGAGATAAAAGGAATTATTAATAGAAATATTAGATGGTGGATGACTCAGGATATTTTTTCAGAAGAAGGAATCCTTACATTAGGCTATACCTATCCTCAACTGATGTTAACAGAACCTTACAATGCGCCTCTTTCCCCTTATTGGTCAAATAAAATTTTTCTTCTTCTGGCCCTTGATGCAGAACATCCTTACTGGCAGGCAGAAGAAGAACCATTACCAAAACGTGAAAGCATTAAACTACTTGGAGAAGTCAATATGCTCGCTTTTCACGACTATGGTCACAGTCAGCTCTTAAGTGCAGGACAGCCAGGGCCTAACTTTCATGTGTTAAGCAATGAAAAGTATTTAAAATTTTCGTACTCTGGAGCTTTTGGTTTTTCCATTCCAAGAAGCAATGAGCTAAAAACTGAAGCAGCTATGGATTCTATGATAGGAATCCAGTCTGCAAAAGGGAATGTACTGACTTGGGAAGAAAATCAGCCGACATTTGTGACAGGTCAGTATAAAGTAAGAAATTGTGTTGAACAAGTAGCTAAGACAGATAACTATCTGACATCTCGGTGGTGCTTAGCTGATGGAAACAAAATTAAAACTTGGCTGATGCCCATAGGTAGCTGGCAGGTTAGAGTACACCAGCTTTATCTAACAGAAGAAAGTATGATTTATGAAACAGGATTTGCGCTTGAAAGTGCTAGTGAAGATACTTTATATACTTATCAGGCAGAAGAAAAGGGATATTACGCCAAAAGCTCAAAAGGATTTTCGGGGATTAAAGACTTAACTCATCATCTTCAAAAAAGGGAAAATAGAGGAGTTAATTGTCTGCCTAATACGAACCTGATGACGCCAGAGGTTACAACTTTACCGGGATTTGAGGTGAAGCTATCCGCAGGAGAGCACTGGTTGGCCACCGGCATTATGGCCCACCCAGACAGTCAGTATGCTGAGTTGAAGTGGAAAAATACGCCTGAAGTTTATATAGAAAAAGATTGGATTATTATAAAATTGAAAGAAGAAGTCTTGACCATTGGCAGAAACGAAGGTGAAAAAGGTGATTGAAAATGTTTATAAAGAAGAACTAAAAGATCCTAAAAGATTTAGGGTAAAAGAATTATCACAAGACTGGATAGATGATGAGATTAAACGAATCAGTATAATTACCAAACACGTGATAGAGAGAAATAAAAATAGTCCATATAGGTTTCCAGAAGAATGCCCAAAAGAAGGTAAATATCGTTTTAGAGAAAATATAGGATGGACAGAAGGCTTCTGGACAGGAATCAATTGGTTACTGTATGAAGCTACCGGTGATACTTATTTTAAAGAAACAGCAGTAGCTTTGGATCAGCACTTTGTAGAGCGTATTCAAAAAAGAATTATTACTAATCACCATGATTTGGGATTTTTATATAGTTTGTCTACGGTAGCTGAGTATAAAATAACAGGTAATGAAAAAATGAAAGATGCCGGTATTGAAGCGGCTGATGTGCTGTTAGAGCGGTATTGGCCAAAAGCCGGTATTTTGCAAGCTTGGGGAGACATTAATGACCCTGCGCAACAAGGTAGGATGATTATGGACTGCTCTATGAATATTCCATTATTATACTGGGCAAGCCGTGTAACAGGCGAGTTTAAATATCAAGAAGCGGCGAAACAGCATATTAAAAAAACAGCGGATTATCTGGTAAGAGAAGATGGTTCGACTTATCATACTTTTTATTTGGATGTTAACAGCGGAGTACCTATTCGTGGCACCACACATCAGGGTTATAGCGATACCTCGTGTTGGGCAAGAGGCCAAGCTTGGGGCATATATGGCGCTGTATTAAGCTACCGCTATACAGAAGAAAAAGCCTATTTAGAACTTAGCCAAAAACTTAGTCATTATTTTTTAAACAGGCTGCCTGATGACCATATATGTTACTGGGATCTTATTTTTACACAGGAAAGTGATCATCAGGAAAGGGATACATCCAGTGTACCTATTGTTGTCTGCGGTTTATTAGAAGTCTTAAAATATCTGCCGATTAAAGACCCTCAAAGAGAACATTACCTCAATGCTGTTTATGCAATGATGGCTTCTTTGGCAAGAGATTACAGTATACCTTCAGATACCGAAGAGGAAGGGTTTTTAAGACACGGCGTATACAACAAACCCAAGAATAACGGCGTAGATACACCCAATATATGGGGAGATTATTTTTATTTAGAGGCTCTGGTACGATTAAAGCAAGTTTGGAGCCCATACTGGTAAATAGGAGATAAAAATGAACAATAACATAAAAAAAGATAAAATTAGGTTAGTGATGCAAAACTTAGTAAATATTGAAGACGCTTCGGGAGAATTTTTACTCCATTTTGGAGATTTGATCGTAGATGATAAAAGCTGGAATGTATGGAATTGGCCTCAAGGAGTGGGGTTATATGGTATTTACCGCTATTGGCAGGCGACAGAAGAGAAAGAAGCCTTAAAAATTGTTACAGATTGGTTTGATAAACAATTTGAAGAAGGATTACCTCCGAAAAATGTCAATACCATGGCACCGCTTCTGACATTGGCCTATCTTTATGAGACATTAGGCAATGACCTATACGGCAATGTTCTCGTTGAATGGTGTGAATGGGTGATGAACGAAATGCCGCGGACTAATGAAGGTGGGCTGCAGCACATGACCTATGGCCCAGAAAATAGAAATCAGCTTTGGGATGATACCCTAATGATGACTGTACTTCCTCTGGCAAAAACAGGGATGCTTTTTAATAAAAAAGAGTATATAGAAGAGGCAAAAAGACAGTTTTTAATCCATATGACCTATCTGATGGATAAAAAAAGCGGCTTATGGTATCATGGCTGGACTTTTGAAGAAAATCATAATTATGCCAAAGCCTTTTGGGCGAGAGGAAATTGCTGGATTACTATGGCCATTCCAGAAATAATCAATATCCTTGAGTTAAAAGAAGGAGATTTTTTCAGAACATTTTTGCTGGATGTTTTAAACAAGCAGATCCAGACTCTCGTAGAATACCAGGATGAAACGGGATTGTGGCATACACTTGTTGATGATAAATCATCCTATCTGGAGACTTCTGCCTCCAGTGGATTTGCCTACGGTATCTTAAAAGCTGTTAAAGCGGGGTATATAGAGCGGCAGTATAAAAATACAGGGGATAAGGCTATAAAAGGGCTGATAAACAAAATCAATCCCAAAGGAGGTGTAGAAGGCGTATCAGTAGGAACCGGCATGGGAGCTACCAAAGATTTTTACAAAAATATCGGAATTACAGAGATGCCTTATGGTCAATCCTTAATGGTTTTAAGCCTAAGTGAAGCGCTGGATAAAGAGAACTAATGTAGGTTAGAGCGTTTGGGAGATTTTTTTTGGTATGCAACTGTCAAAAATCCGGAGAGTAGCACAGAACTGAGTTAAATCAGTACCGTGCTACTCTCTTTTCATTAGTTCAAATAGCATTGGAAGGGGTGTTAAATCATAATGGGACTAATAGTAGAAATTAAGAAGCTATTAGATTATACTATACAAAAAGTAGTTCAAGTACATGAAAAATTTAACAAAGTTAATACACAATCTTAATTAAGCAAAAGGAGTCTGGCGTTATGAATCCATTTAAACAGTGGCAAAATGAATTAAAAACTAAACGTATGGTTGAGACACTTAATAAGAAAGGGTACTCAGCTTTTTATATGGCAAGTAGAGAAGAGGCTAAGGAAGCTATCATCAAAGAGGTTCCAAAAGGAGCAACGATTGCTTTGGGGGGCTCGGAGTCTCTGGGCGAACTTGGATTGGTAGATTATTTTTTCAAAGGAGAATATAAAGTTTTTGATCGCTATGGTCAGCTAACGTGGGAAGAGACCGTGGAAGTTTATCGTCAGTCAATGCTGGCAGATTATGTGATTACCAGCACGAACGTCATCACCGAAGATGGCAAGCTTATGAACCAAGATAGTACAGGGAATCGGGCGGCCGCTATTGTTTTTGGTCCTAAAAAAGTGATTATTATAGCCTCAGTCAATAAGATTGTGAAGAACTTAGATGCAGGATTTGAGAGACTAAAAGATATCAGTCCTATGAACTGCAAACGTGTAGGACATAATACGCCCTGCACAGTTACAGGACAATGTGAAGATTGTGAGATTCATGACAGAATGTGTAATTTTACAACCATAGTACATAACGGGAGAAAATTCCCAGGGCGGTATAGCATTTATTTAGTACCAGAAGAGATAGGTTTTTAAAGTTTTAAAAACTATATTTCGACAGCACCATTTTATTTGATTTTACATAAAGATAAGTATATAATAGTGTAAATAATAGTTCATTTTAATAATTTAATCTATGTCATTTTCAGATTCAGCAGCGATAAAAAGACCAGATAAAAACATTTTTGACGAAATGGATGGGTCATTTCGTCTGGTGTTTTTTCTGTTTGTAAAAACACTTAAGTTTAAGAGCAGTTATTGATTTTATTATAAATCAAACCCCGGGGAGGTGAGCACAGCCCAGTTGCTGTGTGTATATGAGTCATTTATTTCATGTTGGTATTGATATTGGGTCTACCACCATTAAGGTAGTTATTTTAAATCATCAAAAAGAAATGGTTTACAGTCAATATGAAAGGCATTATGCAGATATTAAAACCAAACTTCAGCACATACTTTTTGATGCCTACAAAATTCTCAAGGACACTGAGGTAACAGTCATGATCACAGGTTCGGGCGGAATGGGGATTGCTAGCAGTATAGGAGTGTCCTTTACACAAGAGGTGATAGCTGCTACCAAAGCCATCAAAACCTATTATCCGGAGGTGGATGTAGCGATTGAATTAGGAGGTGAGGATGCAAAGCTTACCTATTTTAATGAAGGTGTAGAGCAAAAGATGAATGGAACCTGTGCAGGAGGAACTGGCTCATTTATAGACCAGATGGCCTCTTTGCTTAAAGTAGATACCTTGGGACTTAATGAACTCGCTAAAAACTATCATATAATTTATCCCATAGCGGCAAGGTGTGGTGTTTTTGCAAAAACAGATGTACAGCCGCTTTTAAATGAAGGAGCTAAAAAAGAAGATATTGCAGCTTCTGTATTTCAGGCGGTGGTGATTCAGACCATCAGTGGATTGGCAGGAGGAAGACCTATTAAAGGAAAGGTTGCTTTTTTAGGAGGGCCTTTATTTTTTCTTTCGGAGCTTAGAAAAAGATTTTCAGAAACCTTAAAACTTACAAAAGATGAAATTATTTTTCCACCAAACTCACAACTTTATGTGGCTCTCGGGGCAGCTTTGGCTTCAGAATCTGAAAAGCCTATAGTCTTCAAAGAACTGATGAATCAGGCAGAACAATTTAGTATGCTTCATCAAGTGCAGGACAGCAGACTAGCACCACTGTTTGTAAACGAGGCGGCTCATAGAGACTTTGTCCATAGGCATGAGAGAAATACAGTAAAAAGAAGGGAAATAACCTCTTTTGAAGGAGAATGTTTTTTAGGTATAGATGCAGGCTCAACAACTACAAAAGTGGCGCTTATAGACAACGAAGGATCTTTGCTGTATACATATTATGGAAGTAATGAAGGTAGTCCGCTCAAATCCACTATTAAGGTACTTCAAGAACTGTATAAAATTTTGCCTCAAAAAGCTAAAATTGTACAGTCAACAGTTACTGGATATGGAGAGGGATTGTTAAAGGCGGCACTTAATATAGATATTGGAGAAATAGAGACCATTGCACACTATAAAGCAGCAGATTTTTTCTGCCCAGGAGTAGATTTTATTTTGGATATCGGCGGGCAGGATATGAAATGCCTAAAGATAAAAAACGGTAGTATCGACAGTATTCTTTTAAATGAGGCCTGCTCTTCCGGCTGTGGATCCTTTTTAGATACCTTTGCCAGTTCAATGGGAATGTCGATACAAAACTTTGTAAAAGAAGCGCTAGTATCCAGAACACCAGTTGATCTAGGATCAAGGTGTACTGTTTTTATGAACTCAAGGGTTAAACAAGCACAAAAAGAAGGAGCAGCAGTAGGGGATATTTCAGCAGGGTTATCTTATTCGGTTATCAAAAACGCATTGTTTAAAGTTATAAAAATAAAAAGCCCTGAAGACTTAGGTGAAAAGATAGTTGTTCAGGGAGGGACCTTTTACAATGATGCCGTATTAAGAAGCTTCGAAATATTATCAGAAAGGGAAGCTGTAAGACCAGATATCGCAGGAATCATGGGAGCCTTTGGTGCAGCCATTATAGCCCAGGAAAGATATGAAGCTGGCTATCAGACAAGGCTTTTGAGTGAAAGTCAGTTAAGTGAGTTTGATCTCACAACCAGTATATCAAGATGCGGGTTATGTGCCAACAAATGCTTATTAACGATTAATAAGTTTGCCAACGGAGAGCAATTTATATCCGGCAATAGGTGCGAAAGAGGGGCAGGCAAGGAAAAGAAAGATGCGGATATTCCGAACTTATTTGAATACAAGTATAAGCGGATTTTCAGCTACAAACCCCTCCCCAAAAAAGAAGCTAAGAGAGGCAGTATAGGTATTCCAAGGGTTTTAAATAGTTATGAAAATTATCCTTTTTGGTTCACCTTTTTTACAGAGCTTGGTTTTAGGGTGGAGCTGTCCGATCGGTCATCAAGCAGCCTTTATGAAAAAGGCATTGAGACGATGCCATCAGAATCCGTATGTTACCCAGCGAAGATGGTTCATGGGCATATCATGAATCTCGTAGAAAAAGGAATAGATTTTATTTTTTACCCCAGTATGACCCATGAAAAACAAGAACAAAAGGCGGCGGATAATCATTATAATTGCCCAATAGTCATCTCATATCCAGAGGTTATAAAAAGTAATATGGATATCCTGGGTGAGAGAAATATTACTTATATCAATCCCTTTCTGCCATTTGATCACGAGAAAAGATTGGCGAGGAGATTAAATGAAGTATTAAAGGATTATTTTGACCTTGCTGAAGGGGAAGTAAAAGCAGCTGTAGAGAAGGCTTATACAGAGCAAAACGCAGTTAAGAAGGAGATTCAAAAGGCTGGAGAAGAGACTTTGGCCTTTATAAAGGAAAACCATATGAAAGCTATTGTTCTGGCAGGAAGGCCTTACCATATTGATCCCCATATCAATCACGGGATACCGGAGATGATCACCTCTCTTGGTATGGCAGTTTTAACAGAGGATGCGGTAGCACACCTGGGAGAAGTTGAAAGGCCTTTAAGAGTGGTTGATCAGTGGGTCTATCATTCAAGACTTTATGCAGCGGCCAGCTTTACAGCCAAACAAAAGGATTTAGAACTTGTACAGTTGAATTCTTTTGGCTGCGGTCTGGATGCAGTCACAACAGACCAAGTACAAGAAATATTAAGCGGATATTCAAAAATCTACACAACTCTCAAGATAGATGAAGGCAATAATCTTGGGGCAGCTAGAATAAGATTACGCTCGCTAAAGGCAACTATGTTGGAAAGAGAAAAAAATAACTTTGAGCCTAAGAAAGTAGAAAGTACTTATAAGAAGCTTGTCTTTACTGAGGAGATGAGAAAAACCCATACCTTGTTAGTGCCACAGATGTCACCTATACATTTTCAGTTTTTAGAAGAGGCTTTTAGGCAATCAGGGTATAATATTGTGATTTTGCCTTCGATAGATCATCACGCAGTAGATCAGGGCTTAAAATATGTTAATAACGATGCCTGCTATCCAGCGATTATTGTCGTTGGACAGATTATTGAGGCCTTAAAATCTGGGAAATATGATCTTAATAACACCTCGGTCATCATGACACAGACAGGAGGAGGCTGCAGAGCAACGAACTATATAGGTTTTTTAAGGAAGGCTTTAAAGGACGCAGGATTTGAACACATTCCTGTCATATCTCTAAATGCCAATGGCATGGAAAAAAACCCAGGGTTTAAGTTCTCGATGGGACTGCTGAATAGGGCTGTGATGGCACTAGTTTATGGAGATTTGTTGATGAACGTGCTTTATAGGGTAAGACCTTATGAAAAAATTCAGGGATCAGCCAATACTCTGTATGACAAATGGGTACAAAGGTGTATGACATCATTAAGGGCAGCCAGTCAAAAGATTTTCAAGGAAAATATTAAAACAATTATCCAGGAATTTGAAGAGCTTGAGATAACGGATCAGCTGAAACCAAAGGTAGGCTTAGTGGGGGAAATACTCGTTAAGTTTCATCCGACTGCCAATAACAATGTCATTGATATAGTGGAAGCAGAAGGCGGAGAGGCGGTAGTGCCCAGCCTTATTGATTTTTTATTATATTGTGCACATAATAATGATTATAAATATAAATATTTATCGGGCCGTAAAGTTTCAAAGGTTTTAGGTGAAGTGTTTATTAAAATCATTGATTTATATAGAAGAGTTTATAAAAAGGCTTTAAATAGCAGCAGCAGATTTTATGGTGTTAAATCCATCAAAGAAATAGCAGAAGGGGCAAAAAAGGTGATGCCTTTAGGGCATCAAACAGGAGAAGGCTGGCTCTTAACAGGAGAGATGGTGGAACTGATTGAAAGTGGTATTAAAAACATCATCTGCATGCAGCCCTTTGCATGTTTGCCCAATCATGTGGTTGGAAAAGGAATGATGAAAGAACTAAGACGTATCTATCCAGGCGCAAATATAGTGGCGATAGATTATGACCCAGGAGCTAGTGAAGTGAATCAGTTAAATCGCATCAAACTTATGATTTCTACAGCTTTTGAAAACCTGGAGGAAGCTAGTCCTCAGCAGATGATCAAAAATATTCAAGAAGGCTATGAACAAACTAAAGAGGTTGTAAGTATATAAATGCAAACAAATAGAGAGACCGCATCAAAGAAGCGGTCTCTCTATTTGTT
>JAQSYC010000202.1 GCA_029256345.1 Clostridia bacterium
GTTATAGGTAACATTTCACTGATTAAAGATGGTGACAGCCTCTTCCCTGTAGAAAAGGAGGAGTAAGTTTATGAATGTAACGAAAATATCTGTTAAACGGCCTCTTACCATTATTATGGTCTTTTGTGTGCTTATTGTATTTGGTTATATGGGCTTTACTAAAATGCCTTTAGAGCTTATGCCAGATATAGAAATTCCTGTTGTTTCCGTTAGTACTGTTTGGGGTGGAGCGGGTCCCGAAGACATTGATACACAAGTCACTGAAGTGATTGAGGATGCTGTATCTGCTGTGAACGGTGTGGATACGGTCATTGCCTACTCAATGGAAGGCGTTTCGGCGGTGATTTTACAATTTGAGTTTGGTATTGATATGACCGAAGCCCTAAATAATGTCCGTAACAAGGTAGAACTGGTTCAAGCTAATTTGCCTGACAGTGTTAATAAATCTACCGTTTCACAAATCGATATTACAGCTATGCCTATCAGCCAATTGGTTATTACCAGTGAGTTAGATGATGTTACGGTTATGCGTTATGCGGAAGATATTGTACAGCCTAGCTTTGAGCAGGTACAAGGCATTACATCTGCTGACATCCAAGGCGGATCTATTGCTGAGATATCTGTAACTGCAAATTCCACTATGCTTGAACGCTATGGCGTGACCCTGGATACTATTTCAGGTATTATCAAATCAAGTAACTTAACTGTCCCTTACGGTACCATTACGGAAGGTGAAGATAAAATCACACTTCGAACTGCTGAAGAGCTCACTTCTTTGGAGCAGATTAAAGCTTTACAGATTCCAACTGCTACTGGAAAAACGATTCAGTTAGATAAAGTCTGCGATGTCATTTATGGGTATGCAGACCAAACCTCTATTTATCGTTATAACGGTAAAGACAGCTTACTCTTATCCATTAATAAGCAACAATCTGCAAATACCGTCCAGGTTATGAAGGATGCCCAAAAAACTTTAGCTAAGCTCAATACTGCTAACCCAGACTACACACTTTCTCTTGTTAATGATGAGAGTGAGTACATCACCTCTTCAATGAATAGCGTATGGTCCACCTTAGCCCTAAGTTCTATTATTTCTTTGGTCGTCATTCTGCTCTTCTTAAAGGACTTAAGATCTTCTGTTATTGTAGCTGTAGCTATCCCTCTTTCTCTTATTGGGGCCATAGCCGCTTTGTACTTCTCTGGTCAAACCCTTAACCTGATTACAGTAGGCGGTTTGGTGCTGGGTGTCGGAATGGTTGTTGACAACTCCATTGTTGTTATCGAAAATATTTTTAATAAACGTCATTCTACTGATCTTGGGATACACGATTCAGCTATCGTTGGCACCACCTCGGTTACCAATGCTATTTTAGCTTCTACCCTTACTTCTGTAGCAGTATTTTTGCCTATTTTCTTTACAACAGGTATAGCAAGTATTATGTTTGGTGCTTTGGCACAATCTATCATTTATTCCCTTGTGTTTTCTATCATTGTAGCTGTTACTTTGGTACCCAGTCTTTTTGCCAAACTAAGTACCGGTAAAAAACATAAAGAGGTGGTAGAAAAACCTGCACCAATTTTTGATAAAGTTAAAGATGGTTATGAGTATTTATTAAAATTCTGTTTGTCTCATAAATCAATTGTCATCATTGGTAGCATTGTTATTTTGGTTGTATCTGTTATGAAAATGTCTTCTATCGGTATGGATTTAATGCCGGTAGCTGACCAAGGAGCCCTAAGCATTTCTATGGAGCTCCCTAAAGGACTTAGCCTCGAGGCCAGTGATTATTATCTCTCAATGGCTGAAGAAAAGCTTTCATCAGTCCCTGAAATTGAAAATACTACCTCTTCTCTTAGTTCCGGTGGAGGTATGAGCATGATGATGGGGGGCGACAGCAACAGTGCCTCTATCTCTGTGAATCTAGTTGATAAAAAGGAGCGAGACAAATCCACTGCTGAAGTCTCCACCGACGTAAGAGCTTTGCTGGCAACTATTCCAGACTGTAAAATAACCGTTTCTATGGCTGACAGTAGCATGGGCGGTATGGGCGGCAGTGGTTATTCTATCAATGTCCTTGGCCCTGACCTAGATGTTCTGGAAGTTTTAGCTACGCAAGTAGAAGAAAAAATAAGAGGTCTTGAAGGTTTCCAAGATGTAGAAAGCAGTCTCTCTGACACAACGGAAGAAGCACAGATTAAAATCGATACTGAAAGAGCGCTGGAATGGGGCATCAATACCCAGACCGTTACCTCCATGCTGCGTATGTCTATTGAGGGCAGCACTGTAACTACCGCAAAAATAGATGACCACACAGTAGATGTCAATTTAAAGCTTGAAGATGAAAAAATCCAAAGCGTAAATGACTTGTTAAATCTCAAGGTGCGTTCAGCTTCAGGTGAAAATATCCCTCTCGGCGCTTTCTCTCATATCGTTCTAGCTGATGGTCTTAAAAGCCTTTCTAAAACGGATGGCAACTATTCGATAAGCATCTCTGCTACCCTTAAAGATATGGATATGGGCACTGCTCAAGCAGCTGTTCTTGAAGCAACTTCTGACCTAAAAATCCCAAGAGATTATTCCCTTGGCTCAGGCAGCAGTATGGAAATGATGATGGAATCCTTTGCCAGTCTTGCTCAGGCGTTAGGCATTTCTGTTATTCTTGTTTACATGGTTATGGTGGCTCAGTTCGAGTCATTTAAAAAACCATTTATCATCATGTTCTCCATTCCTTTTGGATTTGTTGGGGTGGTTTGGTCTTTGGTTATCGCCGGTGTTTCACTAAGCATTCCTGCTTTTATCGGTATTATCCTGCTGGTAGGTATTGTTGTTAATAATGGTATCGTGCTCATTGACTATATTGAACAGCTTCGAAAAGAAAGTGATATCAGTCTTATAGAGGCTGTAGCTCATGGTTCTGCAACCAGGCTGCGTCCCGTACTAATGACTACCCTTACTACCGTTTTGGCTATGATACCACAAGTACTTGCTCTTGGTGAAGGCAGTGAGACCATGCAGCCTATGGGTATTGTGGTGTTTGGAGGCCTTAGCTTTTCAACCCTTGTTACTTTATTACTGATTCCTGTAATCTATGTTATCTTTGAACTTCATGAAGAGAAAAAACAAGCCAGAAAGGCAGCCCGTGCTGCTAAAAAAGCTGGAGCTGTAAGTTTATAAACCTTTTAAAGGCTATTAAATTTAAAAATAGCCTTTAAAAATAAAGCTATATAGGCTACTATTAAAGGTGATAACTATCATCTTATATTGATAAATTAATGTAAAGGAATTGATGGGCTATGGGATATATATTAATAGCTGATGACGATGTGGCTATTGCAGAACTTATTGCAGACAGTCTGACTGATGAAGGTTATACTACCCGCATTGTGACAGATGGTGCCTCTGCTCTTCATACTATTCAAGGAGATTTAGAACAAATAGACCTTATTCTGTTAGATATTATGCTGCCCCACAAGGATGGCCTTCAGATCTGCAGAGAGGTCCGTTCTATAATCGCATGTCCTATTGTATTTGTCAGTGCCAAGTCATCTAATCAAAACCGTATATTAGGTCTCGATATAGGTGCTGACGACTACATTACTAAACCCTTTATCGTGGCTGAGCTTGTAGCCAGAGTCAATGCCCACCTTAGACGGGAAAAACGAAGACTTAAATCAGACACAGACCTCATGACCTTAGGTGACCTTGTGATTGATACAGAAAGTGGGACAGTCAAAAAGGATGGTGTACTGATTGATTTATCGACCAGAGAATTCCAAGTATTTGCTTATCTCGTCGATAATATGGGTAAGGTGCTTTCCCGTGAACAAATTTTTGAAAATGTATGGGGCAACAATTTTGGCGATCTTAACTCTGTCACAATACATATTAAAAACATTAGACGCAAACTAGACCCTGACAATCAACTTATACGTACTGTATGGGGTATCGGCTACCGCTTAATAAAGGGGGGAGCCCATTGCCCTTAAAGAAAAAATTTACACTAAATTTACACTGATCATTATTTTGGCTCTAGTCCTCAACCTGCTAGGTATCGCTATCTATCTAAAAATCTTCATTGCTAGAGACATATCCATTGGCATACAGCATATGAATAATGAATTTTCTGTTTTCGTGAAGGATTTAGGACCAGACACAACCCTTAGAGAGCTTCAAATAATCCTTAATCAAAAATTGCAGGACAGCAGGTTTTTAAATGCCATCTTCTATAAACTTATATCTGATAATATTCGGTATTCTCTCATGCTGCTCCCTATTTTGTTAGGCACTGTACTATTTTACATGAATAAGGAAGTCCTAAAACCTCTTAACAGGCTTAAT
>JAQSYC010000203.1 GCA_029256345.1 Clostridia bacterium
CTAAAACCTGCTCCTCTATCTCAAAATAGCTTACAATATTGTATTTAAATCTTATTTCTTGTATATGCATGTAGGCTTTTAAATAATTAAGCTCCTCCTGTAAAGAGACAAGCTCTGTTGGATCCGTTAAGGCGTATTTGATAATCCTAGAAAGTTCCTGTATCATCGTATGCAACGTAGACAATCCGCCTAGCTGCTTCAGCACCTCCAAATCCATGGTTTGAAGTGTATTAAATATAAAATGAGGATTAATTTGGAGCTGCAGTGCCTTTATCTCCGAAATTTCACTTTGATGCTGTTCCTCTAATAAATGTGCCTGCATCTGATTATTTTTAATAAAGAGAAACAATATATTATTCATGATAAGGTTATATTCATCCTTTACAATCGTCTGAGGTTTTTCTACAGCTTCTCCTCTCTCAGCTGCACCAAATAAGTCAACCAAGCTGGTAATATGCTTAAAGGCACTTTTTGTAATAATCCATGCCAATAGTGTAATCAATAAAAGATTAACCAATAAAATAACTACTGCAATTTGCAGGTAATTAAACATTTTTTCTTTAAAGGTATCAAAGGTTATCAAAGATACAAAATAGGTGTCAAAATAGTCTGCTGGTTTAATACAGAGCAAATAATATTTACCATTTACCTTCACCCATTTTTGATTATTTTTAAATTCTCCCTCAGTTTGATAGTCTTTAATAAGATTTTCAAATAAAGCGCTTTCTTGCTTTACGTCTAGTGCTGTTCGTTCATCACTAAAAAAAAGCACGTCCCCTTTAGCATTCAGATAAAAAAAGCTTTGACCCGAATGATATAACATGCTCTTAATCATCTCTCCAAAATCATCTGAATTGATATTTACAACAATCACGCCATCAGCTGAAGTCATTTTTTGATAGATGGTAATAACTTTCTTAGCCTCATCATATGTATATCTTTTAAGCCATCTGGTCTCAACAAACTGTTTTTCTTCTTCTGGCATTTCACTGTACTTCTCAAACCATTTCTTGTCATAAAAAGTCTGCAAAGAAACTAACTGCTCTGACGAAGAAGTCAAATAATTGTCTCTGCCATCCAGATACAAATAAATGGAGTTGATATAAGGATAGGAGACTTCAAAACTTCTTAAGAAGCTTTTAGCTGCATTCATAAAGATAGCATCCTGATACTCTAGTTCGCTATGGCTAAGAAGCTTTTGAATGGACAGTTTATACTGAGCCGTTCTCATCATAACATCTTGCTGATGTATGGTACTGTACGCGACATAAACAATATTATCATTGATACTTTCAAGGGTATTAATGCCTTGTTTCTCAAGTTCCTTTTGCTGCGTATCTAGAATAAGATACCCCATAATAAGAAAAAGGACCAATAATGGTATAATCATAATGATTGCATAGGTCCGAAATCGTTTAATGAAAAATTTATGAAGCATATTTTTATTTTTTCTCCCTTCCCCCGCCATTCCTATAGTCCATAGGGCTCATATTAAAGTACATTTTAAAGGCTCTTGAGAAATTTTTAGGATTGTCGTACCCAACATAAAAAGCAATTTCATAATTCTTATAACCTGGGTCCATGAGGAGTTCACAGGCTTTTTCCATTCTTATTTTATTTAACTTCTCTAAAAATCCTGAGCCTGACTTTTCTTTGTAAATTTTGGATAGATAATTAGGGCTTAATCCAACCACCTCTGCCGCTCCTTCTAGAGATGCTTTTTGATAATTATTAAAAAGGTAGTAATCTACCCGACTAATAATCTCTTTGTAGTAAGTTTTTGGCTCCTCATTGACTACCTCACTCACTTCATCTAACTGCATTCTTATTTTTTCAAAACAAAGTACTAACTCATCATACCGAATAGGTTTTAATAAATAATCGCTAATTCCATACTGGATAGCTGCCCTCATGTATTCATAATCTTTATAACTACTGAATAAGACAATTTTTATTTTAGGAAACCTTATAAGCTCCTTTATAAAATCAATGCCATTCATTAATGGCATTGAAATATCTGTCATCACCACTTCAACTGGATGATTTTCTACATAAGTAAGGGCATTCAAGGCACTCGTAAATCGCGATGACACTTCAAATCCAATATTATGCCATGGAAATAACTCTGAAATACCATCTAAAATTTTTTCTTCATCATCCACAATAATTAATCGATACATTCTATTCCCCCTTTTAAATAGCCACAAATATCGTTTATATATACTCACTTATTTTAGATATTATTATGCATTACGGCCTATCTATTTTATGAAAATTCTACCATATATTTAGGTTATAAAGGTATATTTTTTATATCATGAGTAAAAATGAATACATTTCATAATTCAAATGCACATTCAAATAAACCCCATGTCGCATCACCTTATATAAAAGATTTGCAACATGGGGTTTTTATTTCTTATATTTATGGATACTAAGAACCTTCCTATTAATATAATTAACAAGTTTAGGTAAAAACTGAATGCTATTTTCCTTTCTTAAACCTATCATAAATTTATCTATATATTCATAAATTCTAGTCATCTTTACTATATTCTTAAATTTTATATTTATCGATATATAATAGTAGATTATTATTCACATTTGGGGATGTTGTAAAACAAAACAATTAATAAAAGGAGATTTATATGCATTCTTATTTATCTGTTCTAAAGAAATATGCTGTATTTAACGGACGAGCAACTAGAAAAGAGTATTGGATGTTTTCATTATTCAACTTCCTACTTGTTATAGTTCTTGGTGTTTTAGCAGCTCTTTTTGCATTTTCAAATTATACCGCTGTTTTTTCTTGTCTTTATATTATTTATCTACTCTATTCATTAGGCATTATTTTACCTCATTTAGCTGTTTTAGTAAGACGTTTACATGATATTGGTAAGTCAGGACTTTGGTTCTTTATTTCCTTCATTCCTCTAGCTGGAATGATTTGGTTACTTATCTTATTGTGTACGAGAGGCACCCATGGTCCTAACCAATATGGGGATGATCCACAATCCTTACTTAATTAATCCTATTTATATCACTTATTACATATACCCTTGGTTAAAATAGTCTATAGCACGTCAAAAGCACTTGTGCTCTACACAAGTGCTTTTGACTATCCAACAAGATTAATTCTTATTCGTATAAAAGCCTTAG
Organism: Clostridia bacterium; assembly: GCA_029256345.1. Lineage (GTDB taxonomy): Bacteria > Bacillota > Clostridia > Lachnospirales > Cellulosilyticaceae > FMMP01. Next base: position 3,160 of record JAQSYC010000203.1, read on the forward strand.
ACCTTATACCTATGTCATCTAACATCTTTTTTTACTAATTTAGTAAACCTTTTGATTCTAAAAATCCTTTGGCCACTTCTTCAATAGATTTCTTCTCAACATCTACTTGATAGTTGAGATTGGTCATGTCTTCATCACTGATTTGTCCTGCCAGCTTGTTAAGCACCCCTTCAAGCTCTGGATGCTTTTTAAGGGTTTCATTTTTCACAATAGGTGCCGCATAATAAGGTGGGAAGAATCCCAGATCATCTTCTAAAATCTTGAGATTAAACTCTATAATCTGCCCATCTGTCGTAAATACATCGGTTACATCCATTTGTCCTTGCCCTATTGCTTGGTATTTAAGAGAAACATTCATTTTAGCCAGATTTTTGAAGGATTTTATGCCGTATGCCGCTATCAGTCCATCATACCCGTCTTGCCTATCAAAAAACTCATGTTCTCCTCCAAAAACCAAGTCGCCAGCTACGGCTGTAAGGTCACTGGTTTTCTCTAAATTATATTTTTCTGCTGCTTCAGCTGTAACGCCCATTGCATACGTATTATTAAAACCTAGTGGTTCTAACCATTTGACACCAAATTGAGATTCAAACTCTCTCTTAACGATATTATATACTTCATCGGCATCATTAATAACGTCCATTTCTAGCTGTGCAGTAAGACCTGTGCCTGTGTATTCTGGGTAGAGGTCAATGTCGCCGTTTTTGATGGCTTCAAAGTTTACAAAAGTCCCTCCCATGTTAAGCTTTCTTTCTACTGTTATATCTATATCGTTTTCAATAAGCTGTGCCATGATCTCTGATAATACAATATTTTCACTAAAGTCCTTAGAGCCTATAACAATCTTATCAGCCCCTCCGCAACCTGTTAACAAACTCCCAAGTATTCCTCCACTTAAAACTAACGCCGCTATTTTCTTAAATTTTCTCATCCTACCATTCCTTTCACATTCTTATTTTTTTACTATAGACAATCTGTTTTCTATTTTAGCCATACCAAAATCAATTAACAAAGCAAGTATAACTACAGGGATAGCCCCTGATAAAATAAGCGCAACATTATTGGATTGTATCCCTCTATAGATGGGATAACCTAATCCTCCTGCCCCTATAAGGACACCTATTACTGAGACCCCTATGGCTGTCACAACGGCAATCTTAATGCCTGAGAAAATCATTGGAAATGCCAAGGGCAACTCCACCTTAAATAATCTTTGCCATCTAGACATACCCATGCCCACAGCTGCCTCTTTAATATGAGGCGATATGCCTTTGATACCTGTATAGGTATTACGAATAATAGGCAGCAGCGAATACAATACAAGCCCAGCTATAAGTGTCGTATTTCCTAAACCAAATATCAACATAAGCATCGCTAAAAGTGCAAGCGATGGGATGGTCTGAATAATGTCTGCCAGTGTTAAAATAACGGTATCTACATACTTAACCCAATAAGCAACAACACCTAGCATAATCCCCATCACCGCTGATAACAGGCAGGCTATTAAAACAATATATAAATGCTCAACCGTATAATTAAAAATACTCATCATATTCCTCACCCCCTTACTTTCAGGCCACGAGGCGTAACCAGTTTTTGTATGACGGTAATAATGGCACCTATTATAACTGCCATAAGTGCTGCCGGAATAGCTCCAGCTAGAATATAGTAATCATTTGTCGTCGCAAGTCCTGTCCATATGAGGTCGCCAAGTCCTCCTGCACCGATAAGAGCTGCTAGGGTTGCCCAGCTGATAATATAGACCGTAGATATTTTGATACCATTTATGATAGCTGGCAGTGCTATGGGTATTTCTACTTTAAAAAGAATCTGTAATGTGGTCATACCAATGCCTCTGGCAGCTTCCTTATAATGTTTGTCTACCTCTGTAATCCCAACATACGTATTAGTTAGTATTGGGAGAATCGCATACACTGACAAAACGACAATGGCCGGAAGCTTTCCTATGCCAAATAACATCAAAGCAAAACCAAGCATAACAAGACCTGGTATCGTTTGAACAATACCCGCAAATCCTAGCACTCCTTTTGCCACTTTTTGATATCTCGACAATATAACCCCTATAGGGATTGCGATTAATGCACCTATGGAAACAGCTGTCACAACAAGCTGTATATGCACACTTAAGGATGCCGTAATCATGTTTTGATTTTTTATTAAAAACTCTATGAATTCATACATTCAAGATCACCCCACAATGCATCAGCTAACGCTTTTACCATGCTGGTTTTATTAATAATTCCTATTACCTTGTCATCATCTGCAACAACGATTAAATAATCTCTTTTTGTTTCAATCAGCATATCAAATGCCTCTTTGGCACCCATATCCTTATGAATAAGCTGCGCCTCTTTATTGAGCATAGTGCCTATAGGAACGCCTACTTTTCCATGATTTTTCAAGTCTTCGATGGTGATAATGCCTTTAAATGTATTCTCCTTATCTGTTACGATAATAGAATTAACTTTTTTGCGTTTCATGATTTCTAGGCATTCTAAAGTTTGCTTGTTCTCTGTGGTCTTAACGACGTTAACATTCATGAAATCTTCGGCCTTTAAATCTTGATTATTATTTTGTGTCATATGCTTGCCCATGAATTCTCTGATGATATCACCCGCTGGATTTCTTAGCATTTCTTCTGGGGAAGCCTTCTGTAGAATCTTTCCTTTGTCCATAAAGATGATGGTGTCCGCCATCTTTAAAGCTTCCTCCATATCATGGGTAACAAAAATAATGGTTTTATTCAGCTTTTGCTGAAGTGTTTTTACCTCATCCTGAAGGGCATCTCTTGTGAGCGGATCAAGGGCTCCAAAAGGTTCATCCATTAGCACAATCGGTGGTTGTGCCGCCAAGGCTCTCAGTACCCCTACTCTTTGCTGCTGCCCGCCACTTAACTCTGTTGGGTATTTTTTAGCATAATCTTCATAAGGCATACTGACTAGTTCTAGAAGCTCTTTGGTACGCTCTAAGCATTTTTCTTTGTCCCATTTAAGTAGTTTAGGGACTATACAAATATTTTCTTCAACTGTCATATTGGGGAAAAGTCCTATCTGCTGAATAACATATCCTATTTTCCTTCTTAAGGTAACAGTATCTACATCTGAAATGTTCGTTCCATCAATATTAATCGAGCCACCATCTGGTTCAATCAGTTTATTGATCATTTTTAATGTAGTTGTTTTTCCACATCCACTTGGGCCAATAAGCACTATAAATTCTCCTTCATTTACTTCAAAGCTAAGGTTATCAATGATTTTTGTTTTGCCAAAGCTTTTACTTATCCCATTAAATCGAATCATTCTTTCACTTCCTTACTCTTTATTTTTTCGACCTCATCCGACAACTTTAAGTGTTATATATGGTTGTCTTACTTTTATGAAGTTTTTAGGTGCCTTACTCACTATTTTGCAATAAAAAACAGCAGGTTCTAGCTGTCTGCTATGAACCTGCTGTTTTATTCAATTGATCTCGTATGCTAGCCTAAACAGCTGCATTTTAAAGTGTTCTATCTATCACTCTACACTCTGTTCAATTGGCTGATTTACAAACTCTTCTACCCTTTGATAAGTGCCACCATCGCCAATCACTATAATTGTATCCCCTGATTTAAAAACAGCATAAGGGCCGGGCGATAAGATCATCTGCCCTTCTCTTTTAATCGCCACTATTGTAGCACCTGTATTTTGCCAAAATTTTGTATCTACAATGGCTTTGTCTGTAATGACTGATTCTTTATTAATATTGATTTCATATTGGGCGATAGGATCAATATGTCTTGCCTTTTCATTAAGGTTAAACATTTGGTCTATAATATCTAAAATACGATCGTTTGCTTTGTCTCTTTCTTTGATTAAATCCTTTAGTTCTTGCTTAAGCTGACGATAACTTTTGTTTCTATCAAATTTTTCAATGTATCTGTTAGCATTTTCTTTAGATAAGATGGTTGCGCCGCTATTGGGCTGTACCGATACAATATTCATATCTGCAAGCAGCCTAAAAGATCTGCGGATCGTTTCAGGAGACACCCCATACTCTGAAGACATCAGTGACCGTCCTGATATTTTGGTATTCTCTTTTAAGTCTCCCTTAGAAATTCTAGAGGCTATGTCAAATGCAATCTGTGCATAAACAGGCGGTGTTACAGAGTGGTTCATACCAAGTGCCTCCTTGTATAATCAATAAACTGTTGTTATTATATCTACTTCTTATCAAAAAGTCAACGTG
>JAQSYC010000204.1 GCA_029256345.1 Clostridia bacterium
TTTTCTGCTGAAAGGTACTTCTCCTTTGACCAGCTTATACCTTCGCCAATGGGCATCAGTTCAATAAATCTCACCTCAATATCCCACTTATCAGACCACTTGGCAAAAGCCTGCAGTTCATCATCATTAAATCCTTTAATTAAAACGGTATTGATTTTGATAGGTCCTAGTCCATATTCTTTTGCTGCTTTAATGCCTCTTAAGACCTGCTCTATATGGCCTCCTCCTGTTATGTCATGGTACTTATAAGGATCTAAGGTATCTAAGCTGATATTAATTCTATCCAGTCCTGCTTCTTTTAATGCTTTAGCATGCTGCTCAAGTAATATCCCATTTGTTGTCATGGCCACCTCTTGCATATGCTCTAACTGGGCTATTTTTTTAATAAAAGGAATAATGCCTTCTCTTACAAGCGGTTCTCCTCCTGTAATACGCACCTTAGTTATTCCTAAATGATGGCACGCCTCTATAACGCGGAGTGATTCTTCTAATGTTAAAATTTCTTTTGTAGGTTTTATCTCTTTTTTATCGTTCGGCATACAATATTTGCATCTTAGATTGCAGTTCTCTGTTACAGAAACTCTCAAATACCAAATCGCTCTGCCATGTAAATCTTTCATTTTTATCACCTGCTGCTTTAGGACTCCCTGGTAAATTGATGATGAGTGTGCGCTCTCTTATCCCTGAAATACCTCTAGACAACATGGAACGTGGGGTTTTTTGCATACCATAATACCTTATGGCCTCGCTGACCCCCGGAACTTCTCTTTTGATCACCTCTTTGGTGGCTTCTGGTGTAACATCCCTTTCACTAAACCCTGTACCACCGGTTGTAACGACTAAATCTACTTTTTCCATATCACATAAATAGATTAACTTTTTTTTGATAATCTCAAAATCATCTGGAATAACTTCATAATATTTTATATGAAACCCATAGGCTTCTAATATTTCCTGCATGACCTTACCGCTTTCATCTATACGCGCTCCTGCTGCACCTGTGTCACTGGCAGTAATAACTGCTGCGCTGAACCTCGTTTTATTCTGATTCATACCCTGCTCCTTTATACTGACTTTAACAGTCTGTCTATAATATTTCTTGAATGGTGTGCTGTTTTTTCTTCATCAATTGTCACAAGTTTTCCGTCTTTTACAACTACTTCTCCGCCGATAATCGTACAATCAACCCCACCTTTTACACCTATTGTCGCTAGAAGGGATTTGGGATCATAATAGGTACCTACTAAATCAAATCTTTGACTGTCTATCATAAATAGGTCTGCTGCTTTTCCTACTGCCAGCTCTCCTATATCATTTCTTCCAAGTATCCGTGCACCACCTTTGGTGGCAATTTTCAAAATATCATACCCTGTTGGGGCTTTATTGCTGGATTGTAAACGATGCAATAAGTAGGCAATTCTTATCTCCTCCAGCATACTAGAGCCATCATTACTTGCACTGCCGTCCACCGCAAGACCCACTGGAATATCCATCTCAAGCATTTCTGGAATTCTGGCAATCCCTGATGATAGCTTCATATTGGAAATAGGACAGTGGGCTACACCTGTTCCATTTTTTGCCAGAACCTTCAACTCTTCATCATTAAAATGTATACCGTGGGCATACCATACATCTTCTCCAAGCCATCCTAATTTATCCATATATTCCAGTGGTCTCATACCAAAACGTTCTAGGGTGTATTTTTGCTCATCTATGGTTTCTGCCAAATGGGTATGGAGCCTTACCCCAAGTTTTCTAGCCAGTTTTGCACTTTCTATCATCAGTTCCTCTGTCACATTAAAAGGGGCACAAGGGGCTAACACGACCTGCCTTTTTGAAAACCGACTGCCGTCATGATAGGCCTTCACCAATCTTTCAGAGTCTTTAAGTATTGTATCGGTATCCTGAACCACCGTATCCGGCGGAAGTCCCCCATCTTTTTTACTAAGACTCATACTACCTCTTGAAGCGTGCATTCTAATTCCCAAATTCTTTGCAGATTCAAACTGCATATCGATTAATTGAGATCCTGTTTTTTTAGGAAAAAGATAGTGATGATCAAAACAAGTTGTACAGCCATTTTTCATCAGTTCTCCCATTCCCATAAGTGAACTGTATCTGATGGCCTCTTCACCTATATGCTGCCATATACCGTACAAGGTGGTCAGCCAGTCAAACAGCTCCATATTCTGAACCTGCGGTAAATTTCTGGTAAAGTACTGAAACAAATGATGGTGGGTATTAATAAGACCAGGATATACAATCATGTGAGAGGCATCAATGGTTTCCTCTGCCTCCGGCGGGGTATCACCAATGTATTTAATCTCTCCATCTTCTATATAAATATGAGTATTTTCAAACATATGATCCTCGGCATCACAGGTTACTAAATATCGGATATTTTTAATTAATAATCTTTTCATTCTTTTCACACCCTTATCCATAAATTTAAATAGTTCAATCCTAATCTATAGATTTCACATCCCTAAATTTTAGTTATTCATAATCGTATGGGATGTGAAATCATTGAGAGCAACAACTCTATGATGATGAATCATTCAAGTTTATAGGTTGTTTCTCTATATTATGTCCAAAAATAAAAAAAAGAAAAGATAACGTTACCCCCGAGGCAACAATATCTCTTCTTTGAGTTATCACCGAAACACTACTATTTTTTAATAAATTATAATGTTTGGTGACATAAAAGTCAACCTATTTATTTGCCCATACTAAAAAATTATTGTGTGATTAAAAAAATACCCTTTTATTAAGATATAGGTGCTTCACTCTCAAAATATTTAACAATGCCTAAGTAAATACTCCATGCCATGATATTTTGATACTCCTCAGCGTTCAACTTACGCTCCTCTTCTGCATTCGTCAAAAATCCACATTCTACGATAACTGCAGGCAGCTGTGTTGTTTTAAGTACATAATAATTATCGTTACTTTTTTCTTCTCTTTTATTTTCTTTATCGGCATACTCTTTAATATTTTTTTGAATCAAGTGTGCCAGCCTCTTGCCTTGTTCGGATTCTTTATGATAAAAAGTCTGAGCGCCCTTTACACTAGGCTGGGTAAAGGAGTTTTGATGAATACTTACAAGTATATCTCCGCCCTCAGCTATCTTTTTTCTTTCGGCCATGTCTTTTCTCTTGTGCTTAACGCCATCCATGCCATCCGCATCGTTATCTGTGGAGCGGGTCATAATCACTACTGCTCCGGATTGTTCTAGATAGTCTCTTAGCTTAAGCGAAATTTTTAGATTAATGTCTTTTTCATCTGCTCCGTTGATTCCTTTTTTCCCAGGATCAAAACCTCCATGACCCGGATCGATAATAATCGTTTTTGAGGCCGTTGAAAGTCCAAGTGTTTCTACTGATTGTCTTGCATATTTTAAATACGAAGCAATAGCTATAACACTTACTAGTATAAGTATTAATAGGGGCATTTTACTATTTTTCAATCTTAACACCTTCTTTAAATGAATACTATTGTCCTTCTTATTCTATTAAAGAAAGGGGTCTTGTATGCCAACTATTACTTATTCTTCCTCTGCTTTAAGAATACCATCTATCTTGCGTATTTCTTCTTGTGTAAAGCCTGCGTGCTCCAACATCTTTACATTTTCTATGATTTGTTCTGACCTGCTAGCCCCTATAATAGCAGATGACGCCGCCCCTTCTCTTAACACCCATGCAAGAGCCATTTGAGCCAAAGTCTGTCCTCTTTCTTTGGCACATTCATTTAATGCTGTTATTTTATCTAACTTATCCTGAGTGATAGCCTCTTTCTTAAGAAAGGTATCTGCCTTGTCAGCTCTTGACCCTTTTGGTATGGCTCCGCTAATATATTTATCCGTCAAAAGACCTTGCTCTAGCGGACAAAACGCAATAGAACCCATGCCCTCTTCTGTTGTTGCCGCCAACACACCTTTTTCTATTTCTCGATCTAACATGGAATACCTCACTTGGTGAATGAGTGGCCTTATTCCCATGGATTTTAAAATCTTAGAGGCTTTTTTAGTATCTTCTGCACTGTATCTTGAGATGCCTACATAAAGCGCTTTTCCTTGTTTAACCAGATCTGCAAGGGTACCCATTGTTTCTTCTAATGGTGTATGAGGATCTCTTCTATGGGAATAAAAGATATCTACGTATTCAAGCCCTAATCTTTCTAAGCTCTGATCTAGACTTGCCATAAGATATTTTCTTGACCCCCAATCTCCATAGGGTCCTGGCCACATCGTATAGCCCGCTTTTGTGGAGATCAAAAGTTCATCTCTATAGCTTCTTAATTCTTCTTTTAGAATTCTGCCCAAGGTTGTTTCTGCGCTGCCTGGAGGTGGTCCATAATTATTGGCTGCATCAAAATGGGTAATCCCTGAATTAAATGCTGTGAATATCATTTCTTTACAATTTGTATACTG
>JAQSYC010000008.1 GCA_029256345.1 Clostridia bacterium
TTTGAAGCCAGCCGTTAACCTCATCTCCAATACTACATTTCTCATCTTTATTTTTTACACATTGTCCACAGGCAATACATCCTCTGATGACCTTATTGCCCACATGAATAATTTCTGTTTCTATGCCTTGTTTCTCCAACTCATCAGCTGCTATTTTTATGGCATGATAAGTATTCCCCTCTTTATGAGGACTTCCATTAAACGCTAAAACTTTCATTCTCTTTCCTCCTTGTACACAAGTCGTGTTTCCTCTACCAGTATAGTCTCTATTATTTTTTTCAACAAGTATGCACTTTTTAGTAAGATTTGATATACTATCTTCAAAGCGTTATTTTTTCACCATAAATTCAGTAAAAAGTGGGTGCTCTAAATGTTAACTTACAAAAACAAAAACTATGTCTGTCACTTAGACCTTGGTATGGATCTTATCCGCGGCAAGTGGAAAGCTGTGATTCTCTGAAACGAAAAATTAGCTCAACTAGAAAGTGCTGGTCTGATTTTTAAAACCACTTATCCTGAGGCTCCCCCTCATGTGGAGTTTGAACTTACCCCCATGGGTAAAGAGCTTTCTCCTGCTTTAAATATTTTAGAAGGATGGTCTTCTAAACATTTTTCTGACTTATAACTTCTTCAATTGTTCACATCTATTTGATAGGATAGCTTAAATTAAAAAATAAAAAATGGAGGTTTAAATTCTATATGGATACTATTTTTAATACAGCCCTTGATAATGTAGTTAAAATGCGGACATCTGTCCGAACTTATGACAGGCAACAGCTTACATCAGCTGTCAAAGATCAGCTTACTCAGTATATGCATTCACTTTCGGGGCCTTTTACACCAAAGGTTACCTTTAAGCTGCTAGAAAATGACCAGAAACATAACGATGGGAAGCTGGGGACTTATGGCGTCATCAAAGGCGCCTCTGCCTATATCGGTGCAAGTATTCAAAAAGATGAACCCTTTGCTCTAGAAACGTTAGGTTATACCTTTGAAAAACTTGTCTTATATGCTGCTTCCTTAGGGCTTGGAACCTGCTGGCTGGGAGGCACTTTTAAAAAAGGGGCATTTGCCGAGGCTATGGGTGTTAAAGAAGATGTCCTCTTCCCCATCGTATCTCCTGTCGGCTACCCTTTAGCAAAAGGTCATCTCATGGGTTCTTTTATTAGATTTGCAGCAAAGTCAAATCAAAGAAAAACCTGGAATGAACTGTTTTTTGATGGCAATTTCTCCGCTCCTTTGAGCACAGCTGCTGCAGGGAGGTATGCGTTTTTACTTGAAATGGTAAGACTTGCTCCATCTGCTTCTAACAAGCAGCCTTGGCGAATTATAAAGGCGGGCAACACCTATCATTTTTATGAATTAAAAACCCCAGGCTACAGCGACCGCTTAGGTTACGATATTCAAAAAATCGATATGGGAATTGCTTTATGCCATTTTCATTTAGCAGTCCTTGAAAAACATTTACAGGGGGAATTTAAACATCTATCGCCTTCTTTTTCAGATAAACCTACGGAAGCTCATTATATTATTTCGTGGGAAAGCGTCTCAGAATAAAGACAATATGATGAACACAATAGGGGCTGGTATCATAAATTAAAGTAGATGGTGTTGTACTAAAAACACTGTACACTTTATTTAATAGAAGGTGCTATGCTTATGGCTAATTATTTTAAAGGATTAACAGGTACGGTGGTCACACCGCTTTCACCGCAATATGATGAGGCCCGTCAAGAGTGGAACAGAGCTATACAAAAGTTTCCAGCCGTTATCGTTTATTGCCACAATGAAAAAGATGTCCAAAATGCTGTGCTTTGGGCAGGACAAAGGGATATTTGCTTAAGAATTCGCTCTGGCGGCCATCACTACGAGGGTTACTCAACAGGTAACCAAGTCCTTGTCATAGACTTAAGTGAAATGTCCACTATACAACTCAATGAACAAGCAAAATGTGTTACTGTTCAGGGTGGGGTCAATAATTCTCAGATGTACCGCTTTTTAGGTTCAAGAGGTTACCCTTTTCCTGGGGGCAACTGCCCGACAGTTGGTCTTAGTGGCTTTACCCTAGGGGGTGGGTGGGGCTATGGCTGCAGATATTTGGGGTTAGGATGTGACAATCTGCTTGAGCTAAGGCTTGTCAATTATAAAGGTGAAATTCTAACAGCCAATATCCACAAACATGCTGACTTATTTTGGGCATGCCGCGGTGCCGGTGGCGGTAACTTTGGCATTGTTGTCTCTATGACCTTTAGACTGCCTCAAAAAATAGATCAGGTAACCCTTATAGAAATGTCATATCCCAATGCCCCTTCAGCTGCTCAGGCTGGGTTTTTGGATACTTGGCAAAAATGGCTGGTAGGACTAGATATAAGAATGGGTATGCAGGCAAGTATTTATAACTCTATCGAAGAAGGCATGGCTATCTTTGGCCGTGGTTTATTTTACGGCTCTCCCCAAGAAGCTGCCGTTCTCCTTTTGCCTTTTTCTCAAACTCCCGGACTCACTGTTACACTTCAATACCTGCCTTTTTTAGAAGCGATAGCCATCATTGAAGAAAGTTATCCCGAGTCTGAAAAGTTTAAATCTACAGGTCGTTTTGTTTTCAAGCAATACTCCCCTAGGGAACTATCTCAGATTGCTGATTTAATCAAAGAAAGACCGGTAGGTTCGGCATTTGTTTCCGTCAGTCTCTATGCCTTAGGGGGCGCTGTCAGCCAAGTCCCTTGGCAAAACACTGCCTACTTTTATCGTCAGGCCTCCTATATTATGCTGATTCAATCGGTATGGACTGACAATCAATATGCCCGTGCAAATAGAGCCTGGGTTGATGAAAGATTTCAGTATCTAAAAACCATAACCAAGGGCTCTTATGTGAACTTCCCCTATAGTCCATTAGCAAATTATGAACGGGCTTATTTCGGTAAAAATGTCCCAAGACTGAGTGCTATCAAAGGGTCTTATGATCCTTGCAATATTTTTTGTTTTCCTCAAAGCATTTGCTCTTATGACGCTTAAATGATTTCACCCATCACAAGGTGCGCTGTAAAATAATTAATAGTCTCGTCTGCGTTTGTGCCGTATACAATAAGTTCCTCCTTGGAGTTTATGCCCATCTTTACCTCAACCTCTGTACCATAAAGTACAGAGGTATTATAATTGATTTGAAGATTTTTTATTTCTTTGTGAGTGAATTCTTCTAACTCAATCATATCCACAACCCATTTGATATAACATGCATTATTCATATGTTTATTGACATCTATTTCAGAGTATCTAGCTTTCCTTATTTCTTTTTTAATGATTTTATCTGGGATCAGTAATTTATCCAGTGCTTCCCCCTCATAGGGAAAATCTAAAACATTAAGGGGCTCCTTGGCTCCTTTTATCCTGACTGGCCTATTCGTCTCAGCATCCATCAGTATATAGTTACCTATGATATGTCCTATTATTTGTTGGCTTTCATCAAATAAATCAAAAAGCCTTATGGCAAAAAGTTTCTCATAACCGCCTGGGTAGGTTTCCATAGCTACTTTTTCCTGCCATCTTGGGTACTTTTTGATATGAAATTTGACCCTTGAAAGGACCCAATAATATTGAGGTTTTTCTGTGTTTTTATAAAAGCTTACCCCCAGCCTGATTGCATGGTTAGCTGCCAATTGCTGCATATAGTATACGGCGCCATTAAGTGTCAGCTTCTCAGTAAAGTCTATCTCACCAAATTCTACTTTGTGTTCTTCTCGTAATCTTAACATCCTTATCCCCTCTCCTAACTTTCCTAGAACGCTATGACAAGTGGTTAATACTGCCGCGTTACCAATAATCTCATTTCATTAGCTTATAAAATTGGGTTTTAAAAAGAGCAGGCACAAAAGCCTGCTTCTTTATGGATAAACTAATGAATAAACATCGCATCTCCAAAGCTAAAAAACCTATAAGACTCTTTAACTGCCTCTTTGTATGCATGCAGGACATTATCTTTACCCGCAAGAGCACTTACTAACATAATCAGTGTGGATTCAGGTAAATGAAAGTTTGTAATAAGTCCGTCAATGCATTTAAAGTTATAACCTGGATAAATAAAAATATTAGTCCAGCCGCTGCCAGCTGTAATCATCCCGTCTTCATCCCCATTGGATTCAAGTGTTCTTGTACTTGTTGTTCCAACAGCTATAATTTTACCGCCTTTTTGTCTCGTTTCATTGATGATTTCTGCATCAGCTTTTTCGATGCTGTAAAATTCCGAATGCATATCATGTTCTAACACGCTATCTACCTTAACAGGTCTAAAGGTTCCAAGTCCTACATGCAAGGTTACATACGCAATCTTGACACCTTTTTCCTGTAATTGACTGAGCAGCTCTTTCGTAAAGTGAAGGCCTGCTGTGGGCGCTGCTGCACTGCCTTCATGCCTTGCATACACCGTCTGATAGCGTTCTTTGTCCTCTAGTTTTTCGTGGATATAAGGGGGCAGCGGCATTTCTCCCAGCTGATCTAATACTTCTTCAAAAATACCCTCATATTCAAATGCCGCAATCCTTTTCCCATCCTCCACAATATCTTTAATGGTGGCCTTAAGAAGTCCTTCTCCAAATACAATAGTGTCTCCAACCTTAGCCCTTTTACCGGGTTTTACCAGTACTTCCCACGCCTTTTCTTCTTTTCGGGTGAGTAGTAAAAATTCCACCTTCCCGCCAGAAGGATACTTTACACCAAACAACCTTGCTGGAATAACCCTTGTATTATTAAGAACAAGACAATCTCCTGATTTTAAATAGGCTGTTATATCATAAAAATGTTTGTGTCCTATACTCCCTGTATTTTTATCTATCACCATAAGTCTTGATGCCGTACGGTTATCTAAAGGCACCTGGGCAATAAGCTGTTCTGGTAAGTCAAAATAAAAATCTGATGTTTTCATAGCTGTCTCCTATCTTTCAACTGTAATACCACTGTAGTAATGCTTGAGTATCTCATCATAACGATAACCCGCTTTAGCCATACCCTTGGCTCCGCTCTGAGACATCCCTACCCCATGTCCAAATCCTTGTCCATAAATGGTAAGGTCTCCAAATACGCTTTCAGACTGCAATGATGTATTTTGTACCGTGCTTCTACCAGTATCTGCTCTAAACTCTGTTTTATCCTTTGCAGACTGCATAGTCACATCGTTAGGTGCCCGGATTATGCCTTCTGCGCTTAATACCTTGAGGGTACTCATATCTTTTTGGAGCATATCCTCCCCTGACATGACACTAATGAGTCCACTTCCAGCTTGTCCTACAGCTGGTGTTCCTAAAAATCCTGAAAAACTAAATAATCTGCTTTTAAGTGATCCCTCATTGGTCCCGCTAAAAAAAGTTCTTACTTCCTCATTACTCACTGTATAGGAACTGCGTGTTCCTATTAATATCATGATCTGTACCCGTCCACTGGGCGTTCTTTCTGCAATCTCTACACCTTCTAAATTGCCTATGTTTATGCCTTTATTAATAAGACAGTTGTTTAACTCATTTAAAGTAATGTTGCGTACCCATGGTCCCTGTGCAGGTTCTGTCTCATAAGTATCTTGTACCGCTTTTAAATAGGAAACCTCATTTCCCCACACATATTTAGCATCTTCTGTGGCACCCCCGCTGGTTGAAAAGTACAATGCCTCGGCCACTTGATTATTATATTTAATCATCTCACCGCTTGTTGCATCCACTGCCAAATTGGTATTCGGGTGTTCTATAGAAAATCCTTTGTAAACTTGACTTGCAGTGGTATCTACTACATTATAGCCCTTATTTATATATCGATTGTATTGAACACTTGCTATGGATCTGGCGGCTACTGCTTGTGCTTTAAGAGCTTCCATAGGCCAGGTGGGCGCCACCTCTGCCGGTACAACCCCATAAAGATACTCTTCAATTCGGAGTTCATTAACTGCCGTAAGTCCGCCTGTCGGACCATTTACGATGCTTACTGCCCCTCTGTATTTTCTTGTGTTCCCGATTTGCGTCAGCGGAAAACCATCGCCACCTGCGGCTCCTTGGAAAGAAAGGGGTACATAGTTATTATCACTCACCAAAATCAGTTCCCGCCTTTCATTGTAAACACCTATTCTTGATGCAGAGGATGGTGCTGTTAAAAGTCCTCCCTGATAGTTTGGTGTATAGACACAATACGTACTGGGTTCTATATAAGCTGGAACTGCCCCATTGCCATAGAGGTTAGCACGCTCCTCGGCTTCCTCAAAGCTTCTGTATACATCTCCCGTAAAATAGTAATCTCCCCCTGTCTTTTCTATTGTAATCCCCGCCGTATTAAGCCTCCCCTGTTCTTCAAAATACCCATTCTCAAAATATCCTATATTCAAATACCTATCACCTGCTAAATAAATACTTGCTGTATCTTTATAAACGGACTCTAATCCTATCTTGATTGTAGTTGGCGCTGCTGCAAAAACAGTTGTGCTAAAAAAACATACCATTATTAATATCATCATTCCTCTGCAATATCGTTCTAGCCTAATACTCAATCCCATTCCTCCTCTTTAGTAACTTTCTTCTCTATTATATAAGGATATCGACTAAAAATCTATCCTTTATAATAATCTGTGCATATTTTTAGCTCATTCAGCCATTTTTCGATTTCTTCTTCCGACACCTTACAGAGATATTCTTGCTCAAAATAAACCTGTATATCTTTAGTCGTCACATACTGTTTATCAAATACTGCTTTCTCTCTCAGTATCTTACTGTATATCCTGTTAGACGTTCCATAGTACATCACAATTTTTTTATAAATGGTATAGAACTCTTCAAAACTCCTGACAGATGGGAAGCTCGTATAATCTCTCCATCTTTTTTCACATAAGTGCCACCAGACAGGGTGCAAATCCACCTTATACCCTCCAAAGTACAAATAAGTAGCCAAGGTCCAATGGTATTCTTCATCAAAAGCACAGTCTATCCATCTGGCTATAGGAAATATTTCCAGAGGTTTTTTCCTTTCATAAATAAACACCGATTCTATCAAGTGACATTGAGATAAGCATAAGGGCAAATAGACATTGTGCCAATTTGAAACATCTATAATGAGACTTAATTTCTTTACTTTTCCCTCAAATGCATCCATGAGTATCTGAACCAGCCTTTTGTATGAGATACAAGTAGGGGGGGTCTCTGAAAAATCCCAAAATAGTCCTGACAAATCTCCTTGTCCAATGAGTATCAGTATGACTTCATCCCCTGCTATTTTTAAGCTTGCTACTTTAAGGAACTCCTCAAAAGTTTCTGATGAAGCTGCTTTCATTTTAAGTTCACAGGTTTTGACCACTTGCCCATTGTCGTAAAAGTAATCATGTACGCCTCCCTGCCCACTCTCTCCTATGTCCTCTTTTAACTCTTTAAAGCGTCGATACATGGCTATACAGCTATTATTAAAGAAATGTCCCCGTGCAAACACCTTCATGCCAGCTCTGCTCAGGTGTGTTATATGATTAAGTTCCTCATCTAAAACACTGGCTATCTCACAATTGCCCCCTCCATAAATCAATATGCTGCGACTATTCATACAGACTTCCCCTTTATATTCTTATATGTTAAAGTCTATTTCCTATTAGTTAATATATGTCCACTTAATCAATGCTATGAATCCTGTTGTTTTAAATGCTAGGAGTGGTTCCAAATTTACCCTTATTTAATATTATATTACAGAGAACTCAATTTTTTGAAAGGATTTACCCAAAATGAAAACCATACTTCCGCTTATTCTAATGTCCCTTGCTACAAATCTCAATCACTCTGTGACACCGTCTTCTAAAGTTGCTCCTCTTACAAGAAATTCTCATTCAGGTCCTTTTGTATTGCCTCCTTTAGACTATGCCTATGATGCATTGGAGCCTTATATTGATGAAAGAACCATGAGGATTCATCACGACAGGCATCACAGAGCTTATGTAAATAATCTTAACCGAGCACTATCGAACTATCCTGAACTTTATAGTTACTCTTTAGAGGAGCTTTTAAGCTCTCCTAATCTCTTGCCAGCTGATATTATAACAACCGTTATGAATAATGCTGGTGGAGATTATAATCACACCTTTTTTTGGAAAATAATGGGTCCTAATCAAGGTGGTGAACCAGTTGGCAATCTTAGCACTGCTATTACCCGTGACTTTGGTAGCTTTGAAAATTTTAAAGTACAATTTAAACAAGCTGCACTGGATGTGTTTGGCTCTGGATGGACTTGGCTTTTAAAAGATCCTTCAGGTAGACTTCAGATAGCCTCTACCCCTAATCAAAATACCCCTGTTCCACTGGGGCTTACACCTATTATTGCTATTGATGTATGGGAACACGCTTACTATCTCAAACATCAAAATGAACGTGACAGTTATATAGATGATTGGTTTAATGTCGCTAACTGGAACTATGCAGAAGAACTGTATAACAATTAATTTAACAGCAATCTATAAAGAGCATGTTATCTATAAAATCTGATAACATGCTCTTCTTATTTAAAATGATTATTCAGTTACTTCCTGAGTTGTTAAAAATTTCATCAAAGCTGAAACAGCTTCTTCTTCATCTTCTCCATCTGCCACAATCTCAATGTTTTGTCCTCTAATGGCTCCTAGTGACATCATACCCATAATACTTTTGGCATTAACCTGCTTTTCATTAACTACAATCGTAATATGACTTTCGTACTTGCTCGCAATCTGAACAAATAACGCTGCTGGTCTTGCCTCAAGCCCATTTTTAAATTCCAATTTAATCACATCTTTAATCATTTCTAATTCCTCCTCTTGTTTGTCTGATTTGCTCAGCAATCTCACTTATTCTTTTTAATCTATGATTAACTCCTGATTTTCCTACTGGGGATCTGATAAGCTCTCCTATTTCCTTTAAGGTAGCACTGGGATATTCTAGTCTATAGGCAGCTACTTCTTGTAAATTATCAGGCAAAGCGGAAATACCTATTGTATCTTGTATATACTCTATATCCTGCATCTGTCTTACTCCAGCAGATACAGTTTTTTTAAGATTTGCTGTTTCACAATTGACAATACGGTTAACATTATTTCTAACTTCCTTTACAATACGTATATTTTCAAGTTCCATCAGCGCAATATGGGCTCCCATTATATTAAGTAAGTCTACTATTTGCGTTCCTTCTTTTAGATAAAGAATATAATTGTTTTTTCTGGATACTATTTTGGGATCCATCTCAAGTAAAACCATTAACTCTTTAATATATTCTGCATGCTTATAAGTAGGATTTACAAACTCCAGATGATAACCTTTCTCTGGGTCACTTACTGAACCGGCACCCAAAAAAGCACCTCTTAAATAGGCTCTTTTACAACAAATACTTTGTGTAATGGTTAAATCTACATATTCCTTAAGAATAGGTTCTCTCTCCTGATATCTTAATATTGTAGTAGCTCTTAATACTTTTTCGGCTGCGCTACTTTCTTCAATTTCTAAGATATAAGTCTGTTTCTTATGAAACTTTTTATTTCTTCTAACTACTACCTTTGTATTTATATTAAAAGTTTTTTTAATCATTGTAAAGTATTTTCTTGCGACCGCTGCATTTTCTGTCTGAAATTTGATAGTATAAAAATTTTTTTCACATTTAATTTCTCCTGACATCAATATGAGTGCTGCAATCTCTGCAATCATACAATGCCTTGCCCCTACTGGTACACAAGTGAGTTCTTTCTTTACATTGGAGGAAAAAGACATGTTTGCCACCTCTTTTATGTAATTTAAATAAATCCTTTTAATGAATAAATCCTTTGAAGATACATGCAGCTAGTTTGTCCGAATCATGTCTAATAAATTTTTGATCTCTGTGGATTTTAACTAAGGCCGCTTCACTCTTTTTGATACGGGTCCATAGTTCATCCTGTTCATTAAACTTTAAGACATCTGCTCCTTCCTCCATATACTGTCCAAGATAGTTATCATCTATAGCTTCGTTATTAACTACTACACTATGGATAACATTCTCTCCAATATACTTCTCCAATATCCTTATATGCTCTTCAATTGAAAATCCTGTTGTTTCTCCTGGCTGACTCATGATGTTTGCTACATAAATTTTGTGAGCCTTGGACTTTGCAATAAACATTGGTATGGACTCGACTAATAAATTTGGAATAATGCTGGTATATAAACTGCCTGGTCCTAAAATAATGATGTCAGCTCCCTGAAGTGCGCAGGCGGCTTCTTTTATAGGCTTTGGCTGAACCGGATTTAGGGCTATTTCTTTAATAAGCACTTTAGAAAGCTTGCCATATTCCACAATTTGTGTTTCTCCTTCTACTTCACTACCATCTTCAAATACTGCCTTAAGCTGCACGTTTTCTAACGTTACTGGCAACACACTGCCTGTAATAGCCAAAACATTCCCTGTCACCTTAACAGCTCTCTCAAAACTGCCTGTAATATCTGTCAGTGCTGCTAAAAATAAATTGCCAAGATTTTGTCCTTTTAAAGAACCTTCTTTAAATCTATACTGAAGTACCTTTTCCATGATGGGTTCTGTATTAGCCAATGCAACCAGACAGTTTCTAATATCTCCTGGCGGCATAATGCCCATCTCTTCTCTTATTTTCCCTGAACCTCCACCATTATCAGCAACCGTAACAATAGCCGTGATATGAGAAGTGTATTTTTTTAGGCCTTTGAGCATGGTCGATAAGCCTGTTCCTCCTCCTATTACAACTACTTTTAATTCTTGATGGTCTGTGTTCATCTTACTTCCCTCTTTTACTATCTTTATCAATATCTCTATGCTGAATAACGACCGAATACCCTTCATTTTGCAAAAATTTATTAAGAGCGTTTGCAATGGTAACCGACCGATGTTTACCACCTGTACAACCAATAGCAACCACCAGTTGGTTTTTACCTTCCTGCATATAGTTTGGTATTAAAAAACTTATCATATCCTTTAATTTAGAAAGAAATATTTGGGTAACTTCAAACTGCATGACATAATTTTTTACAATTTCATCATTTCCTGTAAAAGGCCGCATCTCGGGTATATAATAAGGATTTGGTGCAAATCTTACATCATAGACCAGATCTGCATCCGCTGGCATCCCATATTTAAAACCAAAAGAGACTATTGTAACCATGAGGCTATTAAAGGCTTTTTCCTCACTGTATATACGAAAAAGCACTTCTTTGGTATCTTTTGGAAGCATATAGGAGGTATCTATGATATGGTGTGCCTTTGACCTCATTTCTGTGAGAATGTCCCGTTCTCTCTGAATCCCTTCCTCCACCCGTTCACTTCTTGCCAAAGGGTGAAGACGCCTTGTTTCTTTATACCTTTTAATAAGCTCAGCATCACTGCAGTCGAAAAAAACGATTTCATAAGTATGGCCTCCTGACTTTAAATCATGTAGGCTGCTAAATAAATCAGAAAATAAAACACCTCCTCTGATATCAATCCCTAAGACAACTTTACTTAATTTTTCTCTCTGTGGTGCTATGAGCTCTGCAAAATGCGTGATCAGTGTGGGGGGCAAATTGTCTACACAATAGTATCCCATATCTTCAAAGAAATTAATCGCACTACTCTTACCAGCCCCTGACATACCTGTTACAATAATAAAATTCATAATAGCCTCCTATTACATTTTATCTGTTGCTCGTTATTATTCTTACCTCCGGATGCAGTTCTACATCGAACTTGTCTTTGACTGTTTTTTTAATATGTTCAATAAGTTTTATAACATCCTCAAATGTAGCTGTTCCATCACTTACTACAAAACCACAATGCTTTTCTGACACCATTGCCCCGCCTATTTTATAACCACTTAGTCCGCAGTCCATAATAAGCTTGCCTGCAAAATGACCTTCTGGCCTCTTAAAGGCGCTTCCTGCACTTGGCATATCAAGAGGTTGTTTATCTCTTCTCTTGTCAGCTAAATCTTTCATCCTCTCAAGTATGCCACACTTATCCCCTTTTTGTAAACCAAGTACTGCTTTTATAACAATATAGTGATTTTTTTGAACAATGCTTGTTCTATACCCCAAGGCTAATTCATCCTTTGATAAAGTGATGATATTGCCTTCATGATCTATCACGTCTGCACTTATTATGACATCTTTTATCTCGCGTCCATAAGCTCCAGCATTCATAGCTACTGCGCCGCCCAGCGTGCCAGGAATACCTTGTGCAAACTCAAAATCTGCAAGTCCCTCATCTAATGCCCTATTGGCTATCTTTGCTAGGGTGGCTCCGCTGTAGGCGGTTATTTTTGTATCTTCAACTACTACCTGACTAAAATTTCTACAAAGCTGAATGATGATCCCTCTAAAACCTTTATCGTCTATTAATAAATTACTTCCATTACCTATAATATAGAAAGGAACTTTATAATCTCTGCATACACGAAGTGCTTCTGCCAACTGCACTATATCTGTAGGGGTTATAAACAAATCTGCTGGCCCACCTATTTTAAAAGAAGTATGTTTGCTCATAAGTTCATTAACTGCAATATTTCCATTTGGTATCTTGGTACGCAAAATATCTGCTAATTCCTTTATTTCCATTTTGAATCTCCTTCCTGGGATACCAACACCATTTTTACCTCGTTACATTATTATAATATACATTATTTTAACTGATAATGATAGTATTTTATATGGATTTATTTACCTATTATATTTTAATGTATTTTTATGTATTTAGTCAGATAGCATCAGATATTATGATATAATGAAGTAGTCTATATATTTTATAGCTATTTATGTGATTTATTAGGAGATATAACGATGACAAACGGTAAAAAAATGATGGTTGGTACTTATCCGAAAAATTTCAAAAAAAACAGAAAAATACTTGTATACCTTTTTATTTTTGGGCTTATATTATTAGGTGTTCTTTATCAATTATACAGCATTTACAACCATGCTAATGAATACGGTCGTACTGGAAATTTGATTGATGTGGATGGAACTGCTCTGCACTTATACACCTCTGGCTCCTCTTCTACCCCTTTGGTATTTACCCCCACAATTGGTGCGGCTGTGCCCTTTACAGCAGCCTATCCACTGACCAGTCAACTTCCTGAGACGACTTCCATAGGGATTTATGATAAACCCGGTTATGGTTGGAGTGATTTTACAAAAGCACCCCGGGATATTGATACCATTGCCCGCGAAATACATACCCTTTTAGAACAAGCCCACTATACCTCTCCACCCATACTCATTGCTCATTCTTTTGGTTCTCTCGAAGTCCTAAGATATGCACAGCTTTATCCAGGTGAAGTGGCAGGTATTATTTTGATAGATGGTGCTGCTCCTGAATTTTGCAGCAAATTTAACAATATTATGATTGTTGAATCCTTTCTTACCAATTTTTTACGTAATACCGGTGTTTTAAGACTTGCCAGTCATACTGATTCTGTACAAAAAATACTGAATCCTAATGTTTCATTGCCTGATGACCTCAAAAAAATCAATCAAGGCATCAGCTTAGAAAAATTATGGAATAGAAATGTTATCGAAGAGAAATTAAATATGCAGTCTAATGCTGAAATCATTTTAGAAGGCGGATCCCTTGGAGATATTCCGCTTCGTATTATTACCTCTAAAGCCAACCCCTATGGCAATTGGAGTAAAACGCAGTCTAATATGCTGAATCTTTCTTCTGACAGCGTGCAGCTTTTCATAGATGAATCAGTTAATTATATTGCCTATGAAGATACTGAGGTAATATTGAATGTGATTAAAGAATTAACGACTTTTATAGACCAAAAAAACTTTATTGAATAATAAAAAACATACACATAAAAATTCTATCGCAGAATTTTATGTGTATGCTCCAAGAGACTTTGTTAATAAAACATTATAATTATGGTTATAATGCGTTTACTAAAAGGCTTGCCATTCATTAAGATATGACTTAACCTCATCTCTTAATCCTAGTATAAGCAGTATTTCATTTTAAATACGTGGAAATATTTTCTATAAAGTAATCACGTTTTCTGCATTTAAAAGAATGTCTGTGATTTCCTCCATATTGGTAATCCTTCCTACTTCCAAAGAACTGTCCCTGCATGCTTTATAGACACAGGTTCCACAGGCCAGAAGTTCAACACCTTTACATTCTAGTCCTTCTAATACATCTATAAAGTATGACCCTCTGACAACAAGCTTTACCCCAGAATTATAAAAGATAATAGCATCTGGTTTGTTGATACTTGCAAGCATTTTTCTAAGAAAAGTTCCTAAAAGTGTGTGCCCTACTTCCTTATCTCCTCTTCCTAACGTATCGCTATTGATAATAACAACTTTTTTATACACCGTACCATTTTCCCCCTTAATGTACTCCACCTAACATTATTGTATGCTCATTTACAGTAAGAGGTGATTAGGGTTTAACGGTTTGTTTTTTTTAAGTAAAAGATAATATCTACTATTCCTTTTGCAATAGCTCCTGTCAAAAATACAGTGTTAATAACAAAACCTGCAATAGCAATGCCTCTATTAGTTTTTGCTTTCATGCTCACAGCTCCGAGTACTGTCCCTACTATCGTAACAGGTAACCCTATAATAGGTATCAGCCATCCGAGAGACCCTATTATGCCTAATATAAGTGATGTCCATGCATTCAAGTCAGCTGCTTTTCTATGGGCTATAAATCCTTCTGTGTCATCATATGTCTGCTCTGTTTCATAGTTTTCATCCAGAAAATCCAATTCTTCCCCTAGCACATCTTCTTGCATCTTCATAACCTCCATTTTTATACTATATCTTTATTATAGCATATCTTTTATTAATTAGAAGCTTTTACTTGAGTCCATAAACTACTGTATAATTCAATGACATCCGATGGGTCGTTAAACATTTCCATCTTTTCATCATTAAGCATTTCTTTAGGTGGGTACGCTACTTCACTGTTTTTAATTTCCTCTGGCAAAAGCTCTTTGGCGGCACTCATAGGGGTAGAATACCCAATGTACTCAGCATTTCTAGCTGCAATCTCTGGTCTGCATAAGAAGTCAATATATTGATGTGCCCCCGCAATGTTTTTGCTTCCTTTTGGAATAACAATAGAATCGACAAAGTAGTTAGAGCCTTCTTTAGGAATCGCATAGGCAAGATCTGGGTTTTCATCCATCATAACCATGGCATCCCCTGCCCAAGCAATCATAAGTGCCGCTTCTTCATTGACCATTTTCCCTTTGCCTTCATCCCCTACATAAGCAAGTACTAAAGGCGCCTGCTGGATGAGTAATTCTTTTGCTTCTTCTAGTTCCTTTTCGTCCCGCGTATTCATAGAATAACCTAATTTTTTAAGGGCTACCATGATGGAATCTCTTTCACTGTCATACATAAATATTTGTTCTTTATATTTTTCATCCCATAATACATCCCAACTATCTACCGGCTTATCAACAAGTTTCGTGTTATAAACAATACCTACCGTTCCCCACATATAAGGGACGGAGTAACTGTCATCTGGGTCAAAGGGCAGGTTTTTGAACTCTTCATCGATATGCATATAGTTTGTCAGCTGAGTGGTGTCTATCTTTTCTAACATGCCATTGTGAATCATTTTTTCTACCATATAATCTGACGGTACTAAAATATCATAGTTAACATTTCCTGGCTCAACAGTTGCATACATTTCTTCATTGTTAGCATACTCTGAGTAAATAACCTTGATCCCTGTTTCTTCTGTAAAAAGATCATTCACCTCTGGGTCAATGTAATCTCCCCAGTTATAAACCGTAATAGACTCTTTACTGGCCCCGCATCCTACAAGGGTTAGTGTCCATACGCCTATAGCCCCTGTCATCAGTATCTTTTTAATCATTTTATTCATCTTTTGTCCACCTTTCTTATTGTTTAAATTCTGCTTGTCTTACCTTTTTATTGGCTTTTAAATTAGTCACTAACAAGATCACAATGATTGTTGTAAACATAATGGTGGAGATAGCATTAATCGTTGGATTAACACCCTTACGGGCCATTGAGTAAATTTTAATAGGCAGTGTATCTACCCCTGCACCTTTATTAAAAAAGCTGACTACAAAATCGTCAATTGATAATGTAAACGCTATAAAAGCTCCTGCTATAACCCCCGGCATGATTTCAGGAAAAATCACTTTTTTAAAAGCATACCACGGAGTCGCTCCCAAATCCAAGGCTGCTTCGTAAAGATTGTAGTTCATCTGTTTAAGCTTCGGCATGACAGATAAAATAACATAAGGAATACTAAATGTAATATGTGAAACAATCAGTGTAGGGAGCCCAAAAGGCAGCTTAATCACTGAAAAAAGCATCATCAAAGATATCCCTATGACAATATCCGGACTTAACAGCGGAATATAGGTTATATTCATCACTGCATTTTTTTGCCAACCTCTCATCCGATTAATCCCCATAGCGGCAAATGTACCAATTATAGTTGAAATAATGGCCGATACAAGTGCCACAATGAGGGTGTACATAAACGCCTGCTGAATACCTGTATCATGAAACATCTTAGTGTACCAGTCCAGTGTAAATCCACTCCATATAGGCAGTTTAGAATTGTTAAATGAAAACACCATCAACAACGCAATGGGTGCATACATGATGATTAAAATGACTGCAACATATGTTTTTTTTAAAAAATTCATCAAAACAAACCGCCTCCTTTATCTAAAGAATCTTTTTTAGACATAAAGGTCAAAGTAATAAGTACAATAACCATCAAAATCATGGATACAGCTGATCCAAAGGCCAAATCTCTTGTCCTTGTAAACTGTTCTTCTATAATATTACCAATCAACATAACCTTTCCTCCCCCAAGTAGTCTGGTAATAAGGAAAGTAGTTAATGCAGGCATAAATACCATGACAATACCTGTAATGACCCCAGGCATACTTAAAGGTAAAATAACCTTGCGGAACGTCGTCACTTTGTCTGCTCCCAAATCATACGAAGCTTCAACGATACTATGATCAATTTTGCAAAGCACATTATAGATAGGTAAAACCATAAAAGGAAAGAAATTATAAACCATCCCAAAAACAACAGCTGAGTTGCCATATAAAAATTTAATCGTAGGCAGCTGAAGGGCTTGCAGCATACTGTTAATGACTCCGTTATTTTCAAGTAGGCTTGCCCAGGCATACGTTCGGAGCAGTGAATTCATCCACATTGGCAAAACAACTAATAGCAAAATGACCTGTTTATTAGACATTTGCTTACCACTCAAAATCATCGCTAATGGATAAGCTGCTACTAAACAGATAATGGTACTGGTAAGTGCCAGCTGAATCGATCTAAAAAGGGCTTTAATATAATAATCCTCTAAAAATTTTTCATAATTTTGAAGGGTAAACTGTCCTCCTTCAAAAAAACTAAAGTACACAATAAGCAGCAAAGGAACCACAATAAAAATAGCTGCCCATATTAAATAAGGATATGCAAGAGATTTTCTATTCATCCTGTTTATCTCCTTTTCATAATATGAATATCTGCTGGGGTAATAACCATCCCCACTACTTGTCCCACCTGAGACATTGCTGTGGAATGTACTGTCCACGTATATTCTCCTGTAGTAATAAGCATTTCATAATGAACACCCTTAAAGGTAACAGACTCTACCTTACCTTTAAGCATCCCTTTTTCTTTATCAACAATTTGTATGTCCTCTGGTCTCACCACCACATCGATAGGGGCGTTTTCTCCAAATCCAGCATCTACACACTCAAAATCTGTTTGATGAAAACAGACCAAATAATCTTTTATCATTGTCCCTGGTAAAATATTACTCTCACCAATGAAGTCAGCTATAAAGGCATTTTTAGGTTCATTGTAAATATCCACAGGTGTCCCTATCTGCTGTACTTTCCCTTCATTCATGACGGCAATTGTATCTGACATGGTAAGGGCTTCCTCTTGATCATGGGTCACGTAAATAAAAGTAATGCCTATCTTTTGCTGAATTCTTTTCAGTTCTAGCTGCATACCCTTCCTTAGCTTAAGGTCGAGTGCTCCCAGTGGTTCATCTAACAGCAGTACCTCTGGTTCATTGACTAGAGCCCTGGCAATAGCGATTCTTTGCTGTTGCCCACCGCTCAAAGAATCAACAGATCTTTTCTCAAACCCTTTTAAGTTAACCAGCTCCAACATTTCTTTAACTTTCTTTTTAATCAGACTTTTTTCTAACTTCTTAATCTGAAGGCCAAAAGCTATGTTTTCTTCTACATTCATATGAGGAAAAAGTGCATATTTCTGAAAAACTGTATTAATCTTTCGTTTATAAGGAGGTAGGCTTGCAATATCCTTTCCTTCAAAAAATACTTGTCCGTTGCTGGCTTCTTCAAAACCTCCTATAATGCGTAGTAAAGTCGTTTTTCCGCATCCACTTGGTCCCAACAATGTCAAAAATTCATTACGTCTTATATACATATTAATATCTTTTAAAACTTCCGCATCATCAAAAGTTTTGCTAATATTTTTAAGGTCAATAATATAATCTTTTTGCAACTTATTCTCTCTCATCTCTCTTAATCCGCTCCTTTAAAAACTTGGTGGAGAAGCAACCCAAAGAATCATTGCTCTCGTTTTACCTGTATTATGCAAATAGTGGTCGCTTGTTGGTCTAAAATAAAAGCTGTCACCCTTTTTTGCTTTAAATTTTTTGTTACCTAAGTGAACATAAATATTGCCTGCAATAACATAGCCAAATTCCTCCCCTTCGTGGGGTGCGTC
>JAQSYC010000205.1 GCA_029256345.1 Clostridia bacterium
TCATATACCCGATCATACAGATGCGGTAGTTATAGCAGCACTCCATGAAGAGAGCGGTAGTTTGGTGGTAATCAGGCAGTTTAGAGTACCTCTCAATGAATATGTTTATGAACTGCCAGCAGGACTTATTGACGCTGAAGAAGATATAAGGTGTGCGCTGAACAGGGAATTAGAAGAGGAGACGGGACTTAAAGTAACAGGGATGAACGAAAAACTCAGTAGTCAAAAAACCTATCTTTCATCCGGTATGACAGATGAGTCCGCTGCTTTTATTTACTGTAGCTGTGAAGGTACTATTACAAAGGAATATTTGGAAGAAGATGAAGATATTGAGGCTTTTTTAGTATCTCAGGAAAAGGCAAGAGAGCTTTTAGACAGTGGGGCGAAAATGGATATAAAAGCATTTATCATTCTTAATAGTTTTGCCAAATTAGGTAAAGACTTGTTTGCATAAAAATGCGTAAAATACTAAAAATCTGTTTAAAGGGCATTGACAATAGGCTTTAAATTGTATAAAATGTACTAAGTGCAAAGAGGCATGAATTTTTATTCATGCCTCTTTTTGCGTCTTCGGACATATCTATACATCATTACAAGATGGAGTAAAGATTAAAAAATATTAAAAAGGAGAGATAACGATGAAAAAGTTAATGACCATTTTATTAGCAGCATCCCTTAGTTTTGCTTTTGCAGCTTGTGCGCCAGAGGCCAAACAAGAGACTGCAGCAGAACAGCAGCCAGCTGCACAGAGTGCAGAGGCGCCAACAGCAGAGGCACCACAGAAAATAACCATAGGTGTAGATGATACCTATCCACCAATGGAATATAGGGACGAAAACAATGAACTTGTAGGTTTTGATATTGATTTTGCAACAGCATTAGGTGAAGAAATGGGTGTTGAGATTGAATTTGTTTCTACAGCATGGGATGGTATTTTTACAGGACTAACAACAGATAAATACGATTGCATTATCTCATCTGTTAGTATAACGCCAGAGAGACTCGAGTCTTATGAGTTCTCTAAACCTTATTTATCCAATGGGCAAGTTATTGTCGTTAAAAAAGGTGATGCATCTATTGCCAGTGCAGCGGATCTTGGAGGCAAAAAAGTAGGCGTTCAGTTGGAGACAACTGCAGATATTGCTTCTCAAAAACAAATGGAAGCAACACCTTTTGAATTATCACAATATGACGATATCATTCAGACTTTTGCAGATTTAAAAACAGGCAGATTGGATTGCATTGTTGTAGATTATGCAGTAGCTATTGAATACTGCGCAAAAAATCCTGAGGACTACGAAATAACCACAGCTCAGTTAACCAATGAGCCAATAGCTGTATGTATTAAAAAGGGAAATACCGAACTTAAGGATAAGGTAAATGGCGCCATTACAGCACTTCAAGAAAAAGGAACTATGTTATCTATTTCTGATAAATGGTTAGGTGGAGATTATGTTTCTAATATTGATGAAGAATTAAGATAGTTCAAAACCCTGCTTACTTGATAGATGGTTTGTAAGTAAGCAGGGTTTTATAATTTATTAAAGAAGATAGCTTAGTAAAACTATTGTTAGAGAAAAGTTATTGGATAAGTGTACTAGCAATAGTTTTGCCAAGTCATTTTCACATCATAAGACTATATAAGTTAGGGAGAAGGAGCTGAGGTATTTGTTAACATCAAAGCAAGTTATAGCCTTATTGCAAGGGGCAGGGAGTACGTTACAATTAACGCTGCTAGCAATTGTTTTTGGAATTGTTTTAGGATTGTTTTTAGCTTTAGGAAGGATTTCACGTAATAAGATAATCAATACCATATGTTGGATTTACATATGGATATTTAGAGGCACACCACTGCTTTTACAAATTTTAGTTGTGTATTATGCGTTGCCGCAATATGGCATCATGCTGGATGCTTTTCCATCCGCCATTATTGCCCTTAGTCTTAATTCAGGAGCGTATTTAGCAGAAACGATTCGTGCGGCTATTCAATCTATTGACAAAGGACAGATGGAGGCTTCTAAGGCTTTAGGGATGAGTTATTATCAAGCTATGTTTAAAGTCATTATTCCGCAGTCTTACAGAAGGCTCATTCCGCCTGTGGGAAATGAAATGATTATGTTACTTAAAGATTCATCACTTGTGTCGGCTATTGGTATGGCGGAGTTGCTCCGTAATGCAAAAGTTATGGCTAATTCAAGTGCAGATGCTGTTTTTTATGTTTATGCAGCGGTTATTTATTTATTCTTTACATCGCTGCTCACATTAATGTTCCAGAGACTTGAAAAAAGGTATTCTATTTATGAATAGGGGGGATAAAATGATTAAGCTTAAAAACATATATAAATCTTTTGGACAGCTAGAAGTACTGAAGGGTATAGATTTAGATATTCATAAAAGTGAAGTAGTCTGTGTCATTGGACCTAGTGGTTCGGGGAAAAGCACTTTGCTGCGCTGCCTCAACCAATTGGAACGTATTACCTCGGGGGATATCTATATTAATGGAGAACTCATTGATCATGCAGAAGAAGGCAAAAATCAGCTTCATCTTCCTCAGAAGAAAATTTCTGAAGTGTGCGCAGAGCTGGGTATGGTTTTTCAGCGTTTCAACTTGTTCCCTCATATGACAGTGCTGGAGAATGTGACTTGTGCACCTGTGATGGTTAAGAAGGAAGGTAAAAAAGAGGCTGAGGACTATGCGCTTGACCTTTTGGATCGGGTAGGTCTTCTGGATAAAAAAGATGAATATCCTTCAAGACTTTCGGGTGGGCAACAGCAACGGGTGGCTATCGCAAGAGCTCTTGCGATGAGACCACAAATCATGCTTTTTGATGAGCCAACTTCTGCTCTTGACCCTGAATTAGTAGGGGAGGTGCTGGAGGTTATGAAAAAATTAGCTGAAGAAGGTATGACAATGATCGTGGTGACCCATGAAATGGGATTTGCCGAAGAAGTAGGTACGCGGGTTATTTTTATGGACGAAGGCAAAATTGTAGAACAAGATGATCCTAAAAAGTTTTTTGCTCATCCCAAAACAGAAAGAGCGAAAGCTTTCCTTGGAAAGATGCCAGGAGTGTATTCAAGAACCAGTTAATAGTTAAATAAAATAAGGTTATACTGTAGGACACAAATAGGTGTTAACAGTATAACCTTATTTTTGGAAATATGGTACAATAGTAAAATAAGAAGTTGTTAGCAAATCTTAAGGAGGATGTGTATGCGTAAAATAAGATGGGGAATCATTGGAGCGGGCAATATTTCAAATAAGTTTTCAGAGGCCATAAGCGCTGTACCAGAAGCGGAGCTTGTAGCAGTGGCAGCAAGGAGCCTTGAATCGGCTAAGGCGTTTGCTAAGCAGTATGGGGTGCCAAAAGCATATGGTTCTTATTTAGAAATGGTACAAGACAGAGAGATTGATGCAGTTTATGTTGCAACACCTCATAGTCATCACTATGAGCATATGGTTTTGTGTCTTGAAAATGGTAAGCATGTTTTGTGTGAAAAAGCTTTTACAGTTAATGAGGATTTGTCTCGAAGAGCTATAGAACTGGCAAAACAAAACAAACTTATGCTTATGGAAGCTTTTTGGACTAGATTTCTGCCAATGACGATGAAAATTAAAGAGCTCATAGCAGAAGGGGTTATTGGTGAAATTCAGGCAATACAGACACATTTTGGTTTTGATCTTACACATCTAGGATTTGAAAGCCGTGTATTTGCACTGGAACTAGCAGGGGGAGCCATGCTTGATGTAGGGGTTTATGCAGTAAATTCTGCGACCATGTATTTAGGCAATGAACCAACGAAGATTACCTGCGTAGGGAAAAAAGGTCCAACAGGAGTAGACTTTAGAAACAGTGTTATTTTAGAATATGGGGATAAGATAGCCACTCTAAGCAGCAGTATTGACACAGAGTATATCAATAAGCAGTTCATAGTGGGGACGAAGGGAATGATAGAAGTGCCAGCATTTTGGCA
>JAQSYC010000009.1 GCA_029256345.1 Clostridia bacterium
GAGGTTATTAAAGGGGCCATACCTCATGGGGCTAGAAAAGATGGGCCACATCCCGCTAAAAGAACGTTTCAAGCCATAAGAATTGCTGTAAATAGAGAATTAGAAATTATTGAACCCACTATTTTGCAAGTGGTTGAAAGACTGCATTCGGGGGGCAGGTTATGTATCATTACTTTTCACTCGTTAGAGGACAGGATTGTTAAGCATACCTTTAAAAAACTCGAAGATCCTTGTACTTGTTCAAAGAATTTTCCGGTTTGTGTTTGTGGACAAACCCCAAAAATAAAAATTATTTCTAAAAAACCAGTACTTCCGTCAGAGGAAGAAATAGAAAGAAATCCCAGGTCAAGAAGTGCTAAGCTAAGGATTATTGAAAAATTATAATCGAACCGCGAAAAAAAATAGATATTGTCTTTGGATTTAAATTAAGCCTATGTGGCATGACTGTGTTTATATGTGCTTATCTTTATATTTTCATGTACTCCTCACTTATTACAAGACAAGGCGAATTGCAGAGTATAAAGGGGCAGATGAGAGAATTGAAAAGCACAATTAGTTTTACAGAATCTAGCATATCTGAGAAGCTTAATCTTGATTACATAAGGGATAGAGCCGCAGTAGAGTTAGGGATGGCAGAACCCTTGCCACATCAAATTGTATATATACAATTACCTAAACAAAGTCATACTATATATGATAAATAAATGGAGTGTATAGATGAAAAAAGAAGATAAAAACAAAAAAAAATATGCTTTACTATCAAAACAACGCCTTCACAGGCGTGTGTTTTTTATAGGGTTCTTTTTTTTAAGTAGTATGGTTTCGATGGCCTATCGAATTACGGACATTAAACTTAAAAATGGAGAAGACTATCAAAAACAAGTTTTAAATCGTATGATTGGAAAAGAAGGCGTCATTAATCCTCAAAGAGGAGCCGTTGTTGATAGAAACTCTAAAACCATTGTAACAAGTGTATTATCTTACCATGTTATTTTAGATCCAAAGGTAATACTTGCCTTGAAGGAAGAGGAAAAAAACAGTATTTATAAAGCCTTAGCAGAACAGACTAATCAGTCAGAAACCGCTATCAAGGAGTTTGTTGAGTCTAAACCTCAGTTAAGATATAGCATTCTTAGTAAAAATCTGGAGGATGAAAAAGTCAACTTATTAAAACAGAAAAAAGTCAACGGGACTTCTTTGAAAGGGGTTTCTTTTGAAGAGAGTTTTACAAGAAAATACCCTAAAGGTGAGTTTGCCGCTCATCTTATAGGTTTTTACAATAAAAACGGTCAAGGCCAATATGGTATAGAACAGCAATATAATGAAGCTCTTCTTGGCAAACAAGGCAGAATATTTTCGCAGCTGCAAGATGAACAAATTGTAACAACTGAGATTAAAGCGGCAGAAGACGGTGCTACAATCGTTTTAACTATTGATGAGGTTATTCAGCAATATGTAGAAACAACAATGAAAAAATATATCAAAGAATATAAACCTATCAATGCATCAGCTATTATTATGAATCCCACTACTGGCGAAGTTTATAGTATGTTCTCTTATCCAAGTTTTAATCCCGGTGACTATAATGTTTTGAAAAGTCAATTAGGCAATGATGTGTGGGCAGCTTTAAGTGACACTGAGAAAACTCAAAAACTCAATGATGCGTGGAAAAATTACAATATACAATATAATTATGAACCCGGCTCTACCTTTAAACCACTTTTGGTGGCCGCAGCAATGGATGAAAGCAGCATAGATATAGAACATAAATACTTATGTACAGGATCCAAGGTTGTGATGGAAGGACAAGCACCTATTAAGTGCTGGAAACGAGAGGGTCATGGAGAGCAGACGTTAGAAGAAGTTCTCGCCAATTCATGTAATGTAGGTATGATTGAGATTGGAAGCACACTTCAGTCAGAGACATTTTTAAAGTATATGGATTTATATGGATTTGGAAATCCTACAGGCATTCAGCTGCCAGGTGAGGAGAAAGGGGTACTGCATCAAAAACTGGGGATGATAGAAAAAGCAACTTATTCTATAGGTCAAGGTTTTACATGCACCCCGGTACAACTAATTACAGCTTTTTCATCCTTGATAAATGGGGGATATTTACTACAACCGTATGTTGTGTCAAGTATTGTTGATGATAGCGACGAAACTATCTACCGCAATAAAACAACTATACGCAGACAGGTTGTTTCAGAGGAAACCTCAAGAAAAGTAACACAATATTTGCAAAAAGTTGTGGACACGGGGACAGGTGTAAATGCCAGTGTCAATGGGTATAGTATAGGCGGGAAGACAGGGACTGCACAAAAACTGCCACGGGAGGATGAAAAGTATATTTTATCATTCATAGGTTATGCCCCTATCAGTAACCCGCAAGTTGTAGGTCTGATAGTATTTGACGAAATACCGGAACACTCAGGTGTTCCTTCGAGAGTTTTTCAAGAAATGATGGCAAATATTTTACCGTATTTAGAAATAGACCTCAATGGCAGTAAGGAAACAAAAGATGAGCAAATGAGTAAAGTGCCTCAAGTTGTGAATACAGACATTTATAAAGCGAGTGAACTTCTAGCTGCCAGTCAGTTGCACTACGAAGTTATCGGTGTTGGCAAAAAAGTAATCAGACAATATCCTAATGAAGGCACGCAACTTCCCAAAGAGTCTGTTGTTAAGCTTTATATGCAAACAGAAGCACCGGACAATCTGATAGAAACCCCTCATTTACAAGGTATGACAATAGAAGAAGCCAAACTTTTAGTGGGAGATGGGTTTGTCATAGAAGGAAGTGGGAAAGGAAGCATACGCCATCAAGTTCCAGAAGCAGGGCATAAAGTAGAAAAAAATAGCAAGATAATTGT
The DNA here is from genome assembly GCA_029256345.1 of Clostridia bacterium. Lineage (GTDB taxonomy): Bacteria > Bacillota > Clostridia > Lachnospirales > Cellulosilyticaceae > FMMP01. The sequence continues at coordinate 2,874 of JAQSYC010000009.1, forward strand.
CCAAACATCCGAATAATGTGAATAATGACTCCTCCTTTAAAATACAATTTAGGTAAGACAACTTTTAAAGGAGGAGATTTTAAGATGCAGAGGGAAGTCTCTATCGAGATAAAAAAAAGAATACTTACCTTGATTATTTGTTTTGCTTGTGCCATTTTGGGTATGGTCTTCAGATTGGGATATGTACAAATCATAGAGGGGAAATCCTTGCAGGACAAAGCATTGGAACAGCATACAAGGGATAGGCTCATTGCACCTACTAGGGGGATTATTTATGATAGAAATCTAGATATTCTTGCTCAAAGCGGGTCGGTCGCGACTATCGGTGTTGTGAATGCTCAAATAAAAGATGCACAATCAGTTTCGAAAATATTAGCTGAGCAGCTTCAGTTAGAATACGATAGTGTTTATAAGAAAGTAACGAAAAAAGTGGCGTTTGAACGTATTGCAACGAAGGTAGACAAACAAGTTGCGGATCAAATACGCAGCCTTGATTTACCAGGCGTAAAGGTAGACGAGGATTCGAAAAGGTTTTATCCTTATCAAAACTTGGCCTCCCATACTATTGGATTTGTAGGAAAAGACAATCAAGGTATTGTAGGACTAGAAGTGAAATATGATGCCTACCTTAAAGGAAGCCCAGGCAAGATACTGATGGGTACAGATGGAAAAGGAGAGAGAAGAGATGAGGTTGCGGAAATAAGAATAAATCCGAGCAATGGCAATCATCTGGTAATAACCATGGATACGACTTTACAGCAGTATGCTGAACAAGCTCTAGAAAAAGTCGTGCAGATGAAAGGGGCAAAGCGTGGGGCTATTATTTTGCTTAATCCTCAAAACGGAGAAATTTATGCCTTAGCAAATAAACCAGATTTCGATCTCAATAAACCTTTCGAAATTAATGATCAAGAGATTGCAGCTAACTGGGGTGCATACACTCAAAAAGAGCAACAAGAATTTCTTAATCAAATGTGGAGAAACTTTACAATTAATGATACATACGAGCCAGGCTCTACTTTTAAAGTTTTTACCTCAGCCATAGGACTTGAAGAAAATGTGGTCACAGAACAAAGTACTTTTAATTGTGGGGGCAGTAGAGTCGTAGCAGGTAGGACTATAAAATGTTGGAGGAGTCCACGGTCTCATGGAACTCAAAATTTTGTAGAAGGCGTTCAGAATTCCTGTAATCCAGTATTTATGGATGTAGCTGAGCGAGTGGGGGCTAATAAGTTTTATGATGCAATGATCAAATATGGTTTTAAATCCAAAACCAACATAGATTTACCAGGAGAGGCCATTGGAATACTACATAATAAAAAAAATATAGGACCGGTAGAGCTGGCGACAATGTCTTTTGGTCAATCTTTTCAAATTACACCTATGCAGCTTTTGACAGGAGCAGCGGCACTTGTTAATGGAGGGTATATGATAACGCCCCATTTTGGTAAGGAAGTCATTGACGATGCAGGGAATATCATTGAGGTATTTAACTATGAAAAGGGCAGACAAATTATAAAAGAAGATACAAGTGAACGATTAAAAAAGATATTAGAAAGTGTAGTATCTGATGGAACGGGCAATAAGAGTTATATACCAGGCTATAGAATCGGCGGTAAGACAGCCACTTCTCAAAAATTACCCAGAGGATCTGGAAAATATATTGCATCTTTTTTAGCTTTTGCACCAGCTGAAAATCCAGTTATTATGGGACTTGTTATCATTGATGAGCCTCAAGGTGTATATTATGGAGGAACGGTAGCAGGTCCGGTTATGAAAGAAGTGCTTGCAAATGCACTGCCCTATTTAAATATTGAACCTATTTATAATGAGAAAGAAATGGCATTAGATGTAGTTAAAACCATAGCGGTCCCACAGTTTGAAAACATGAAAGTAGGAGAAGCCAAAATGCTTGCGCAAAAGCAACAAATTATCATTCAGATAGAGGGAAGTGGTGACACGGTTAAAGCACAGTTTCCAGCAGCAGATGAAATCATCAACAAAACAAGTAAAATTATATTATATACGGAATAGATGACTTTTTTATATGTAGAACTCGTGATATAATAACTAGGAAATATAAAGAGGAGGGTTACCATGAAGCTAAAAGATCTGGTAGTTGGGTTACAGTACGAGTGTATTTGCGGAGATTTAGAAACCGAAATTGACAATGTCATTTATGACTCGCGTATTAAAACAAAAAGTGGGTTGTTTATTGCTATAGAAGGATTTAAAACAGATGGACACCAATTTATTGGGGCTGCGGTTGAAAATGGTGCTAAGGCACTCATTGTCCAAAAGGATGTAAAGTGTGACAGACAAGATATTGCTATTATCAAAGTAAATCATACAAGAAGTGCCATGGCGGTTATTGCTAATAATATGTTTGGAATGCCTTCAAAAAATCTGAATTTAGTTGGAGTTACAGGAACAAATGGCAAAACGAGTATTACGTATTTATTAGGGCAGGTGCTCGAAAGTTATCAAAAAAAAATTGGCATTATAGGAACAATTGAAAATAGAATTGGTAAAATGGTTTTAAAGGCAGAACGTACTACCCCAGAGTCTTTGGACTTGCAGGCTATTTTTCATAAAATGCAAGAACACGATGTGGCATATGCTATCATGGAAGTATCTTCACATGCGTTAGATTTAAACAGGGTAGATGGATCAGACTTCAAGGTAGGTATTTTCACGAACCTGACACAAGATCATTTGGATTTTCACGGAAATATGGAAAACTATGCCCGTGCTAAAGCGAGATTATTTAAATTGTGCAAGACGGGTATCATTAATAAGGACAGTGAGTATGCAGCGGAGATGATCAAAGAAGCGACCTGCGAGATCATCACTTATGGTATAGAGGAGCAGGCAGACTACAAAGCCTCAGATATGAGCATTACGTCATTGGGGGTTGAATATACCTTAGTGTGTCCCAAAGGCAGCTATCGCATCAATGTGCCCATCCCAGGTAAATTTACAGTCTATAACACCTTAGCAGTGATTGCAGCAGCCTGTACCCTAGATATACCGATGGATCAGATTATCACTGCACTTTCAGAGGTAAAAGGCGTTCCTGGTAGAGTGCAGTCTTTTACCTCTTCTCAAGGGTATAGTGTCCTTGTAGATTACGCTCACACCCCTGATGGTCTCGAAAATGTGCTCTCAGCTATTAGCCAATTTGCTCAAAATAAAGTGATTACAGTATTTGGCTGTGGAGGAGACAGAGATAAAACTAAAAGACCTATGATGGGAGAAATAGCTGCTAAATATTCTGATAAAGTTATCATTACCTCGGATAATCCGAGGAGTGAATCCCCTGCACAAATCATAGATGAGATTGAAATAGGAGTCAAAAGATTGGATACCCCCTATGTCAAAATGGAAGATAGAAAAGAAGCTATTTTTCTAGCACTAAAAGAAGCACAAGAAGGGGATGTTGTACTTATTGCAGGTAAAGGTCATGAGAATTATCAAATTCTGAAAGACAGAATCATACACTTTGATGATTCTGAGGTAGTTACGGCCTACATCCAGGAGGAAATGTAATGGAACTGGATTTACAAGCTATTCTTAAGGCGGTTAATGGAGAGTGTCTCAATCCTGTTAGACTTCAAAATGGGATTGTTAGGTCTATTACAATAGATTCACGTCAAATAGATAAGCAGAGTTTATTTATTCCTTTAAAAGGTGAAAAATTTGATGGGCATCAATTCATTAATAAAGTTTTTGACCAAGGGGCAATAGCAGTGCTTACAGAAGAGCCGTCTATTAAAGATGATAGAGTATGTACTATTTATGTTAAAGATACAAAAAAAGCACTTTTAGATTTAGCCCAGTATTATAGAAGTCTTTTTCAAATTCCAGTAATAGGTATCACAGGCAGTGTAGGAAAGACAAGTACCAAAGAAATCATAGCGGCAGTTTTGAGTGCTAAATTCAAAGTGCATAAGACGGAAGGCAATTATAATAATGAAATAGGGCTTCCGCTGACCCTGTTCAAGCTGGAAAAATATCATGAAGTAGCAGTTGTGGAGTTAGGCATGAACCATTTTGGAGAAATCCATAATTTGAGTTTAGTAGCTAACCCTCAGATTGCTGTGATTACTAACATAGGGACTTCACATATAGAGCATTTAGGGAGCAGAGAGGGAATATTGAAGGCTAAACTCGAGATATTAGACGGTCTCCATACAGAGGGATTACTGATTATCAATGGGGACAATGACTTATTAAGTCAAATGGATGAAGTGCCTTTTAAAACCCTCAGATATGGGCTTTTATCACAGTGTCCGTATTATGCAAAAAATATAGTAGGTGGAACGCAGACTACAACAGCTGACGTTGTTACGCCACAGCATCATTATAGTTTATCAGTTGCTGGGTTAGGTGAACACATGGTATACAATACATTGGCGGCTATAGCCATAGCAGAACACCTAGGTCTTACAAAATCTGAAATTTTGTCAGGTATAGAGACTTATACACCAACTAAGATGAGAATGAACATTCAAACCTATAATAATGGCATAACAGTTATGGACGATACATATAATGCAAGTACTGATTCTATGTATGCAGCTTTAAAGGTATTGCAAAGTTATCCGGATGCTAATCGGAAAGTAGCTATATTAGGCGATATGCTGGAAATGGGTGAGCATGCTAAGCATTTGCATGAAGAAGTCGGTCAGTTTGCAAGTTTAGCACAATTAGATCTTTTATGTGCTGTCGGAGATTTGGCAAAACATATTTATGAAGGCGCATGCCAAAATATCTCTGGTACTAAAGCCTTATATTATGCGACAAAAGAGTCATTTTTACAAGACATGAAAAATATATTACATTCGGGAGATACTGTTCTATTTAAGGCATCTAGAGGTATGCATTTTGAACAGATGGTAGAAGAGGTGGGAAAGGTGAATGGCGATGAACAATGAGGCGTTATATGCGGTTTTAATAGCTTTTTTTCTTAATATTGTAATAAGCCCTTTTGTAATCCCTTTATTACAAAAGCTAAAATTCGGTCAAAACATAAGACAAGATGGCCCCAACAGCCATCTTAAAAAGTCGGGAACACCTACAATGGGAGGTATTATTATCCTGACAAGCATGGTGCTTACAAGCCTGTTATTTGTTATTGGCAATAAAGAGCTGCAGATTATACTTTTTGTAACGGTGGCATTTGGTTTGATAGGCTTTATCGATGATTATATCAAGATTGTCAAAAGGCGTTCATTAGGACTTACGGCATCACAAAAGATTATCGCTCAGCTGATGGTGACCTTTGTTTTTGCTTGTCTGTTAAAGTATTATTTAAGACTAAACACAAGTATTATTTTGCCTTTTAGTGAGGGCAGGGAGCTGGAACTTGGGATATTATTTTGGCCATTTTTAGGGGTAGCAGTCATAGGCGTTGTAAATGCTGTGAACTTAACAGATGGTCTGGATGGATTAGCTTCAGGTGTGACGGTGTTAGTAGCCACTTATTTTGCAGCTATTGCCTGGGCTGCCTATAGCAATGTTTTACCTATAGCGGCGGCGGCAGTTGGCAGTTTGCTTGGTTTTTTACTGTTTAACAGCTATCCGGCAAAAGTATTTATGGGAGATACAGGGTCTCTTGCTTTAGGGGGATTTGTTATCTCTACAGCCTTTGTCATGAAGATGCCCTTATTTATTCTGATAGTAGGTATCGTTTATGTGATCGAAAATGTGTCAGTGATTCTGCAAGTGGCTTATTTTAAAAAAACTAAAAAACGATTATTTAAAATGGCACCGATTCACCATCATTTCGAATTAAGTGGATGGCCTGAAACAAAAGTTGTGACAGTCTTTTGTGTTGTAACAGCTATTATGTGTTTATTGGGACTTATCGCTTTATAATTTTGGAGGTAAATAATGAATATTAAAGACAGCAATATTTTAATAGTAGGGTGTGCCAGAAGTGGCATAGGGGCAGCTAAATTAGCACTCAGCCAAGGGGCTAAAGTGTCCGTCTATGACGGTAAGCCCTATGAAAAGTGGGATGTTTCTGCAAAAAATGAGATAGATCACATGAAAGAGTCAGGTATTCAGTTTTTTTTAGGTGAAGAACCACCTGTCCAGTTAGTTGATTTAGTTATAGTAAGTCCAGGTATTTCTTTAGAAACGCCTGTTATTGAGAAGGCATATGGTGAAAATATAGAAGTTATAGGGGAATTTGAATTTGCATCCCAGTTTTGCAAAGCACCAATTATAGCTATTACAGGAACAAACGGCAAAACAACAACAACAACCCTTGTCGGAGAAATTCTAAAAAGTTATAATGCCGAAACTTATGTAGTAGGTAATATAGGAAGAGCTTTTAGTGAGGATGTTTTGGCAGTTTCAAATCAAGGTGTTATTGTAGCAGAAGTCAGCAGTTTTCAATTAGAAACAATCAAATCATTTCATCCAATTGTCAGTGCCATACTTAATATAACCCCAGACCATCTCAATAGACATCATACGATGGAAAATTATTGTACATGTAAATATAACCTATTTAAAAATCAACAAGACACTGACTTTTGTATTTTAAACCCTAGAGATGCGTATTTTGAAGATGCAAAAAAGAAAGCTAGAGGCCAGTGCATCACATTTTCTCTTACCCACAGACCAGACAGAGGTGCTTATGTTAAGGACAATAGCCTGTTTGAAAATATTAGCGGAGAAGAGCGTTTGATATGTACTGTAGAAGAACTTAAAATAAAAGGAAGCCATAACATAGAAAATGCTTTAGCGGCAGTGGCCATTACCACTGCATTTGGTGTGCCTATACATCATATAAAGAATAGTCTCATAGCTTTTAAAGGTGTAGCCCATAGAACAGAGTATGTGATGGAAAAAAAGGGGATAGACTTTTTTAATGATTCTAAAGCAACCAACACAGATGCAGCTATTGCAGGGCTGAAGGGTCTTAGCGTGCTTCAAAAGCCTATTCGTCTCATTGCTGGAGGAATGGATAAAAATGCCACATTTAAGGACTGGATTAAATTATTTCAAGGCACAGTTAAAAAACTATATGTTATTGGCGAAACTAAACATCAGATTATAAAAGAGTGTTTAGAAGAGGGGTATACAGAGACAGCTGTTTTTGATACGCTTGAACAGGCTGTTATCACAGCATACACAGAGAGCCATGCTGGAGAATGTATTCTTCTGTCGCCTGCCTGTGCAAGCTGGGATATGTTTGAAAGTTATGAAGAGCGAGGAGAGCTGTTCAAAGAAATAGTAAATCATTTGGAAGGGTGAGAACAATGGCCGCACAAGCAGGGACGAACCTTACAAAGAAAAGAAAAAGAATTTCTAAAAATACACCGGATATGATTTTATTAGGAATGATATTATTAATAGTTGGATTTGGCATTATTATGGTCTATAGTGCAAGTTTTTATTATGCAACACTTAAAGGAAGTCAGCCGGCGTCTTTTGCAATCAAACAGCTGACAATAGGCATTGTAGGCATTGTAGTTATGTTAGGGGTTGGCTTTAAATTTAACTATCGTATATTATCAAATATGTTTTTGGCTACTGCACTTTATAGCATAAGTCTTGGATTATCAATCAGTGTTATGTTTATCGGTAGTACAATCAATGGTGCTACCAGATGGATTGATTTGGGATTTACACAATTTCAGCCATCAGAGATAGCCAAAATAGGTGTCATTATTATGCTGTCAGCCTATATCATTAAACATAGAAAAGAAATGAATCAGTTTAAATACATATTAAGAGCATGGGGACTTGTGCTTTTACCAACAGGTATTGTGGCTATAGAAAATCTCAGCTCAGCGATTGTTATTTTTTTTATAGGAATTATGATCATATTTGTAGCAAGTTCTAGAGTATGGTATTATATGGTGCTCGGAATAATCGGACTTTGTCTGGCGGGTGGTATTTATTATTTAGCCATGTCGACTGAGACAGGACAAGAACTTAATATACCTATCGTGAAAGATATACTCAAGCCATATCGATTGGACCGCATCAGAGTGTGGAAAGATCCTTGGCTAGATCCTGTTGATAAAGGGTATCAACCGATACAATCTCTTTATGCAGTAGGGTCTGGAGGTTTGTTTGGTGTGGGGCTCGGGAAGGGTATTCAAAAACAGGGTTTTTTGCCAGAACCTCATAATGATATCATATTTGCTGTAATCTGCGAAGAACTGGGGCTTGTAGGGGCTGTCATACTGCTCATTGGCTACAGTATCCTTGTGATTAGAGGCCTTATTATAGCAGTACAGGCCTCGGATTATTTTGGGTCTTTAGTTGCAACAGGTATATCTACGATGGTAGGTATCCAAGTACTTATTAATGTAGCAGTAAACACCAATACTATTCCTACTACAGGGATGCAATTACCCCTTGTAAGTTATGGCGGAACAGCTCTTGCAGTGCTACTTGGAACACTGGGCATACTTTTAAATATATCTGCGACTTCCAATATTCAAAAGGTTAATAAGTAATATGTAACAAATTCCCACTTAAAGGAATAAAATGGTTTTATAGAAGCTTACCTATTTCAGGAGGTGCTCTTAAATGAGTAAATACATTATTCATGGAGGTGAGCGTCTAGAAGGTGAATTGCATATAGATGCCAGCAAAAATGCAGTTCTGCCAATTATAGCAGCAACCATATTAAGTGGGAAAACAACGCATCTGTACAATTGTCCTAAGATAGAGGATGTTGAGACGATGCTAGAAATTTTAAGACAGTTAGGCTGCAATATTAAGTGGGATAATAAAACATTGATTATAGATACTAGTACAATACAGAGTTATGACATACCTGAACAACTAGTAAGAAAGATGCGCTCTTCTATTATATTATTAGGTGCTATAATAGGAAAGTTTGGAAAAGCTAGAATTAGCTATCCAGGAGGATGCCCTCTGGGGGCAAGACCGATAGACTTACATTTGAGTGCTTTTAAAAAAATGGGTATTACGGTTACTGAAGAGCACGGTTTTATTATTTGCAAAAGTCCACACCTTCAAGGCGCTAAAATTCATCTCGATTTTCCAAGTGTAGGTGCAACAGAAAATATTATGTTAGCAGCTACCTTAGCAACAGGGGATACCATTATTTATAATACGGCACGAGAACCAGAAATAGTAGATTTACAAAACTACCTCAATGCTTCTGGTGCTAAAATATCTGGAGCAGGGACAGAAACAATATACATTCAAGGGGTGAAAAAGCTGCATTCAGTGGCTTACAAAGTGATTCCGGATAGAATTATTGCAGGCACTTATTTAGTGGCAGCAGCCATTACAAGAGGGACAATTACCTTAAAGGATGTAAGACCAGAGCATTTGAGGGCGATTACATCAAAACTCGAAGAGACTGGGTGTACTATTATTGAAGAGCCTGACGAGATCACGCTGATTTCCCCTAAAAAGTTAAGAGGGGTTAATATAACGACTGAGCCTTATCCTGGGTATCCGACAGATATGCAGTCTCAGATGATGGCACTTCTATGTACTTGTAACGAGATGAGTATTATTAAAGAAAATTTATTTGAAGCAAGATTTAAAGCGGCTTATGAGCTGATACGGATGGGGGCGAATATAAGCATTGAGGGAAAAATTGCTATTATAAAGCCTACTCCATTTCTAATGGGAACAAGCGTTTATGCCGAAGATCTTAGGGGAGGGGCAGCGCTTATATTGGCAGGATTAGGAGCACAGGGGGATACGGTCGTAGAAAATATTCATCATGTACAAAGAGGTTATCAAGACATTGCTTTAGATTTAAGACGTATTGGAGCCTCTATACAAGAGAAGGAGTAGTGAGGTGTGAAAATCTATAATAGAGATAAACTAAGGAAGAAGATATATAGAGGCATCCTTTTTATTTTAGCAGCAGGCATTATCATGATCATGCCTATCTGGAATATTACACAGATTGAAGTTGAAAATAGTAGCTTGTATAGTAATCAAGAAATAATAGATGCCTCTATGTTAAAAAATAAACATATACTCAGTACCTCTTTTAAAGAAACAAAAAAAAGCTTGCTAAAACTTTCTTATATTAAAGATGCCAGTATTAAATACATTTTCCCAGGAAAAGTGGTTATTACGCTAATAGAAAGAGAAGCTCTAGGATATGTTCCTTTTATGGGAACATATCTTTGCTTAGATGAATCAGGACAGGTTATAGAACAGACAAGCAATGAGAGGATTTTGCTGCCCGTTATACAGGGATTGCAGTTTACAGAATTTAAAATAGGAGAAGCGCTGCCTATTGAGAATGAGGATAATTTTTCAAGCAGTATTGAGATGATTAATATTTTAAAGAAATATGACTATGCAGAAAAAGTTAAAAGCATAGATGTTTATAACCTTGAACAAATTCACTTGTATGTTAATAATTTAGATGTTATAATTGGGAATATAGGGGATTTTGACAAAAAACTCCAATGGCTTATGCAAGCTCATGAAATATACGATATGGGGGTATTAGATTTATCTAATATTAACAACGGAGAAGCTATATTAAGTCCCATAAGATAAATAAGTTGTGATAAGATTATCAATTAAAATAATTATATACTTCTGATGAAGGGGGAGTCTATTTTGCTCGAAATATGGGAAAATGAAATGCAAGGCGCTCAAATTAAAGTAATAGGAGTCGGTGGCGGAGGCAATAATGCTGTAGATAGAATGATTGAAAAAGGTCTAGGCGGCGTTGAGTTCATTACTGTAAATACCGATCACCAAGCATTGGCGAGATCGGGAGCACCAACTAAAATACAAATAGGTGAAAAAATCACGAGAGGTTTAGGTGCGGGCGCTAATCCAGAAATAGGGACTAAGTCGGCAGAAGAAAGTAGAGAAGAAATCATTCAGGCTATAAAAGGTGCTGATATGTTATTTATAACAGCGGGTATGGGTGGTGGAACTGGTACAGGAGCAGCACCGGTTATTGCGGGTATTGCAAAGGATCAAGGAATTCTTACAGTAGGTGTGGTGACAAAACCTTTTAGTTTTGAAGGCCGAAAAAGAATGCTTAATGCAGAAAAGGGAATAGCTGAGCTTAAGCAAAGTGTAGATACTTTAGTTGTTATTCCAAATGATAAAATATTGCAGGTCATAGATAAAAAAACAACGATGGTAGATGCTTTCAGTAAAGCAGATGACATTCTCCAACAGGGTGTTCAAGGTATTACAGATCTTATTTCCAATCCAGGGATTATTAACTTGGACTTTGCAGATGTAAGAACAATTATGAACTGCAAAGGTGTTGCACATATGGGTATTGGAAAAGCAACGGGTGAAAGTCGTGCAGAGGAAGCTGTAAAGTATGCTATCAGCAGCCCATTATTAGATACAAGTATCAATGGCGCAAGGTGCGTTTTGGTTAATATGTGCGGCGGAGAAACTCTTGGACTTATGGAGGCCAATATAGGTATGAGTCTCATTAGGGAAGCGGTAGACCCAGATGCAGAAATTATTTTTGGTACCTCTATTAATGACGAATTAGGTGATGAAATTATTATTACGGTTATTGCGACAGATTTTCAAAATGATGATGTGGTGATACAAAACTTTAAGCCTGCTCAAACAACCAGAGTAGAGTCGCAGTTTGGTACTCAGAAAGTGGCAGCAGCAGCAGCCCTAAGAGAAGAGAAATTTGCACCTATTAAAGATATTCAAGTAGAGATACCTCAATTTCTTAGAAGAAACAGATAACCAAAAAGATGTAAAGTAAAAAAAAGATACGATATTGTCGTATCTTTTTTTTTATCTACTCTATGTTTTTTACAAAATTTGTAAAAAAATTCCTTTAGAATGTAAGTATTCAAGAAAAATGAGTTATAACTTGAGGTGATAAATGTGTATGTTATTTATATAGACATACTCTTTCTAATCAATATGGTCATGGATATAATCATATTTTATACAGCAACGATGGTATTAAATAAGACTATAAGTATAAGTAGACTAGTTAGTGGAAGTTTGCTAGCCTCACTTTTAGCTTGTCTGCTTATAGGGGTGCCGTGGCTACAAAGCATACCTTACCCTGTATATGTTTTATTTGTACCTGTAGTACCTATACTTATTATATACAGACCTATGCATATCAAGGAGTTCTTTAAAGTTTATGTGGTTTGTACGGGAGTGGCTATGCTGATAGGAGGCGCAACATTTAGTGCATGGTATATGTTAGGTTATACAACAGCAATAAATAGCATAAATGTTATGGGGCTTATTGGAATAGGGGCCTTAATAGGAAGTATTGTTTATTTTTCTTTTGATAAGATTAGAAAAAGATTGGTTTTGCCAGCTTTTGAATATGATATAACCATTAGGCATGCTAATAAAAAGGTCTATATAAAATCCATCTTAGATACAGGCAATTGTCTGTACACATCATTGGATCATAAACCCGTTATAGTTGTTACATACGAGGCAATAAAGGAATTATTTACAGATGAGCAGGAGATAGTGATTAATCAATACAAAAATGATATTTTACAACTTCTCTGTCAAGATGTTTTCAAGCCATCTTATATCATTCCTTTCAATAGTGTAGGCTGTAAAGCAGGCATACTTTTAGGCATAGAAGTTGATCAAGTGAGCCTTCATAAAAATAGTTTTGAGAAGAATGTCGAGAAGTGTGTTGTTGGAGTAGCATTCAATAATATTTTTCGTGATCAAGCCTATACGGCGCTACTTCATCCAGATTTTATATTGAATTAGGGGGAAAATTAATATGAGCATAATTAAACAATGGGCAAAATTATTGAGACAGAAAATAAGATTATTCGTTTATGAAATAATAGCGAGATATCCTAAAGCTATACATTATATTGGAGGCAGTGAGGTACTTCCGCCGCCTTTAACAAGGGAAGAAGAAGAACTGCTTATTTTGCAACTGTCAGAACTTGAGGAATATGAAGAAGAGGTCAAGAACATAAAGACTATATTAATAGAAAGAAATCTAAGGCTTGTTGTATATATAGCAAGAAAATTCGAAAATACAGGTATTCATATGGAAGATTTAATCTCGATTGGGACGATAGGCCTTATAAAGTCAATTAATACCTTTAAGCCAAGTAAAAAAATTAAGCTTGCTACTTATGCTTCAAGGTGTATAGAAAATGAGATACTAATGTTCTTAAGAAGAACAAATAAACTCAAAACGGAGGTTTCTATCGATGAACCACTGAATGTAGATTGGGACGGCAATGAACTGCTTCTTTCAGATATTTTAGGAACAGAACCAGATATTATTTACAGAAACATTGAAGAGGAGGTAGATAAAAATTTACTTAAGCAAGCACTACTTAAACTGTCAGACAGAGAAAGGGAAATTGTAGAATTAAGATTTGGCTTTAGTACACAAGGCAAAGAAAAAACACAAAAAGAAGTGGCAGATTTGTTAGGGATTTCTCAATCTTATATTTCAAGATTGGAAAAAAAGATTATATTAAGATTAAAAAAGGAAATTAATAGAATGAGCTAAGGATTTGAATAAATAAGGGGATTATGGAAAATATTATCTATAGACTTAACTTGTGCTGGAGTAGGATAACTAGGAGGCATGTGATATGGCTATAAATAAAGTAGAAATTTGCGGGGTAAATACTTCTAAATTACCGATATTAACAAATGAACAAAAAGAAATACTGTTTAAATTAATACAAAATGGTGATTATGCAGCCAGAGAAGAGTATATCAGAGGGAATCTAAGACTGGTGCTCAGTGTTATTCAGAGATTCAATAATAGAGGAGAACATGTTGATGACTTATTTCAAGTAGGTTGCATTGGACTGATTAAGGCAATAGATAATTTTGATGTGACACAAAACGTAAAATTTTCGACCTATGCTGTTCCAATGATTATTGGAGAAATTAGACGGTATCTTAGAGACAATAATTCTATTAGAGTAAGCAGGTCCCTTAGGGATACCGCCTATAAAGCTCTTCAAGCTAAAGAGCAGCTCATAAGAAAAAATTCTAAAGAACCTAGTATTCAGGAAATAGCAGAGCAACTAGGCATCAAAAAAGAGGATATCGTTTTTGCTCTAGATGCCATTCAAGACCCCATTTCATTATTTGAACCAGTTTATCATGATGAAAGCGACACACTTTATATTATGGATCAAGTAAGTGATGAAAAAAGTCAAGATGATATCTGGCTAGAAAATATTTCTCTAAAAGAGGCGATGCGGCGGTTAAACGATAGAGAAAAGCAGATTTTAATGTTAAGATTTTTTTCAGGAAAAACCCAAATGGAAGTGGCCAATGAAATTGGTATCTCGCAAGCACAGGTATCAAGATTGGAAAAAACAGCACTAAAGCACATGAAAAAATATATATAGATCGATGATAATAATGGGGGTTTTAGCGATGATGAGAATTGCAGATATGAAGCATAAGGAAATTATAAATACCATAGATGGCTCAAGATTAGGTTATATATGCGATGTGGAGTTAGACTGGGAGGAGGGTAAAATTAATAAAGTTATTATTCCTGGACCAAGCAAAATTATGGGTATTTTTGGAAAAAACCTCGAATATGCTATCCCATGGGATAAAATTAAAAAGATAGGAGAAGATATCATACTAGTTGAAATAGACATTGAGGATTATTTAAAAGAGAGTGAGTATTGACTTTTCTTTACAATATATGATAATCTTTTAGTATCTCATGATTAGGAGGATATTATCAATGAAATGCCCTTACTGTGGGTATAATGCCTCAAAAGTATTAAACTCTAGACCTGTAAATGATAATGAATCTATAAGAAGAAGAAGACAGTGTGAAAAATGTGACAAAAGATTCACTACATACGAAAAGATTGAAACTATCCCAATTATGATTATCAAAAAAAATATGATCCGTGAGCCATTTGAACGAGAGAAGTTAGTAAAAGGGATATTGAGATCATGTAATAAAAGAAGTATTAGTTTAGAGCAAATAGAATCATTAGTTGATGAGATGGAAAATCAGATTGCAAGCATGGAAACCAAAGAAATTTCTTCTACAATTCTTGGGGAAATGACAATGAAAAAGTTAAAAGCTTTGGATGAAGTTTCGTATATCCGTTTTGCTTCTGTCTATAAGCAGTTTACAAGTATTGATGAATTTATTACAGAACTTGAAAATATAAAGAAACTAAAGAAATAAAACTATATTCAATGAATACTTCATTGTAATATAGTTTTTTTATGCCCAAAATTGTCTATCTAACACTCTATATTGTATAGCTTCAGAAATATGAGGGATGTCTATTTCGTTAGATGCGGACAAATCAGATAGCGTCCGTGCCACTCTTAAAATCTTGTCATAAGCACGCACACTGGGGGAGGAAGTCTCAAACCAACTGTTTAAAAGATCTTGAGCATCCCTGGACAATGGGCAATATTTAGTAAGCTGACTGGAAGGAATCTGGCTGTTATACTGTAGAGGTGTATGTTGAAAACGTTCCTTTTGGATGGCAAGTGCTGTTTGGACATTTTGATATAAATCTTGAGAGGAAAGGGCATGGGTACGGTGTAAATCCTCAAGTGTGGGGGGATGAGTCTCAAGATGAACATCTATCCTGTCCAGCAGGGGACCTGATAACTTATTAAGGTATTTTTTAATGCTGTTTAAGCTGCATGAACATTTTTTAGTGTTGGGGTAATACCCACAGGGACAAAGGTTAGTCGAAGCTAAAAACAAAAAGTTAGAGGGGTAAGTTACAGAATGATTAGCACGAGAAATACTGATATGATGGTCTTCTAAAGGCTGACGAAGAATCTCAAGAGCATTTTTATTAAACTCCAAAAGTTCATCTAGAAATAGTATACCGAGATGTGCAAGAC